>JANLRX010000136.1:0-1760 GCA_031362025.1 Chloroflexota bacterium | reverse complement strand
CCCGGAAGTTGTGCCATTCCAGCACCTTCATCCCGGGGAAGAGGTCGTCCAGGTTCGATCCAATGACATCTTCCAGCGGGACGTAGCAACCCTTGCCGTTCACCTTCAGTAGCCGCGGCAGAAGCGGCGGCACCTTCACCCTGGCGAAGTGAACCTTTCCGTGCTCCTCGTCGCGCACGAACACCGCCAGGTTCAGCGAAAGGTTCGAGATGAATGGGAACGGGTGTCCGGGGTCCACGGCCAGCGGCGTCAGGATCGGGAAGATGCGCTCTCGGAAGGCCGTGCGCATCTCCTTGCGCTGCTCCTTTGTGAGGTCCTGCCAGCGCAGGATTCGGATCCCGTGGTCTTGCAAGGCAAGGGACACGTCCGAAGCGAACGCACTCCCCAGTCGCTCCATCAGCGTCGCCACCCGCTGCGATATCTGCGAAAGCTGCTCCGTTGCGGTAAGGCCGTCAGCCGAGAGCGCGTTCAGTCCCGCCGTCTGCTGGCGCTTCAACCCGGCCACGCGGACCATGTACAGCTCATCGAGGTTCGTTGCCACGATCGCGAGGAACTTTGCGCGCTCCAACAGAGGCAGCGAGGCGTCCTCTGCGAGCTGCAAAATGCGGTCGTTGAAGTCGAGGCTCGAGATCTCGCGGTTCAAGTATCGCGAGCCCGGCGCCTCTCCCTGTTCGTGCTGGGGTTGCTGAGCGAGTGTAACCACTGTGTCCACAGATAATACGTGAAGTTGTGGCGCTCCGGGTGCTTTGGCCCTTCGGCGGACCGGTTCCGAGGTCATCTCAATTGTGCTTGTAGACGCTCCCGTGTAGCGCGCTCCACAAATAAAGGGACGAAGTCTGGGACTCTAGCGTTGCGGTATACCTCGAACGATGCTCTCGCAAGTTCGGCGACAACCTGGGCGTCGAAACGCGTTTGGAACTCGGCGACGAGGCGTTGACTGGTGTCTTCCACCAACTCCTGCAGGGCTTCGGGGAGCGCCGTGGTTTCGGGGGCGGTCATGGGCGGGCCTCCTGTTACGAAGGTCATGGAAATGGGGCGACGCCAACTTACCCCCGCGATTCGTGGCCAGACAAGCGGTGTGATGGGTCTCGAAACGAATGTTTACAAATCGGTTACGCTCCGTTTACATTCCCGCCCGTCACGTCATCCCGATGCGACCAACCCAACGCTCCGCTATGCTTACAACGTGAGCATCGACCAGGCCGCGCTCGACACCATCGCCCTCTCCCGGTCGGAGTACGAGCTGATCGTCGAAAAACTTGGCCGCGAGCCCAACGAAGTCGAACTCGGACTCTTCGGCGCCCTCTGGAGCGAGCACTGCGGCTACAAGAACTCGAAGCCCCTGCTGCGCCTGCTCCCCGCCGAGGGCGCGTACGTCCTCACCAACCGCGGCCAGGAAAACGCCGGCGCAGTCGAGATCGGCGATGGCCTCTGCGTGGTCATGAAGATCGAGTCGCACAACCACCCCTCTGCGGTCGAGCCGTACCAGGGCGCGGCGACGGGCGTCGGCGGCATCATCCGCGACGTCTTCTCGATGGGCGCGCGGCCGATCGCGCTGATGGACCCGCTGCGGTTCGGCCCGCTGGACGACGCCCGGACGCGGTACCTGTTCGAAGGCGTCGTCGCCGGCATCAGTGGGTACGGCAACGCGGTCGGAGTGCCCACGGTCGGCGGCGAAGTGGTGTTCGACGACTGCTACCGCGACAACCCGCTTGTCAACGTGCTGTGCCTCGGGGTGCTCCCGGTCGAGCACCTTGCGC
>JANLRX010000113.1:0-3244 GCA_031362025.1 Chloroflexota bacterium | reverse complement strand
GGTAGCCGTAGCGCTCCCAGAAACCGGGCTCGTCCTTCGCGATGAACTCCAGGCCGTTCAGCCACTTCGCGCTCTTCCAGAAGTAGAGGTGCGGCACGAACAGTCGCACCGGACCGCCATGCTCACGGGGCAGCGGGCCGTCTTCGTAGATGTACGCAAGCAGGTTCTGGTCCCGGTTGAAGTCTTCCAGCAGCAGGTTCGCGGTGTAGCCGCCGTAGCAGTGCGCCATCACGGCGTGGGCTCCGGGCTTCAGCTGCACGAGTTTCATCAGCTCGGACACGGCGAGACCCTCGAAGTTGGTGTCGAACTTGCTCCAGGACGTCACGCAGTGGATGTCGGTGTGCACCGTCGTGCGGGGGAGCGCGGTGAACTGCTTCCAGTCCAGCTCCACCTCGTTCTCGACGAGGCCAAACACGCGGAGCTTCCACTGGTCCGTCTCGATCTTGGGGACGCCGCCGTACGTAAGGACTGGCCAGTCGTCCACGACCTTCTGGCCGGGCGGCAGGCGGTCGCCGTACTTCTCGCGGTCCTTCTCCCGGCGGGAGAAAACGTCGAAGACCATGGTGATTCGAGGATAGCACGCCGGTTGCGCTGAATCTCGTATCATCAACGTATGCAAGCGATGGAGATCAGCGAAGCGGCGCCACCGGCCCAGCGCCGCGCGATGCGTGGAATCGCCTTCTGGATAACGGCCGCGATCGTCGTGGCGTTGGACCAGGGCACGAAGTCCATTGTCCGCACCACCATGGACCGCGGCGAATCGTGGCCCGACTGGGACCTGCCGTTCAGATTCCGCCACATCACGAACAGCGGCGCCTCGTTCGGCATCTTACAGGGCGAGACGACTTTCCTGGTCGTGATGACGATCATCGGGCTCGGCGCGATCTACCTCTACTACCGCAACCCGCCGTTCGAGCACTGGATCGCCTCGATCGCGATCGGGATGATGCTCGGCGGCGCGCTGGGCAACTTTATCGACCGGGTGCGCGTGGGCCGCGTGACCGACTTCATCGACTTCGACCGCTACCCATCTTTCAACCTGGCCGACTCCTTCATCTTCGTCGGCGTGTCGGTTCTGATCCTCGGATATCTCTGGACGGAGAAGCGACGGTCCGCGACGCCGGATGAAGACGCACAACCTAACGGCTGACCAGCCCGGCGAGCGGCTCGATACGTTCGTCGCGCGCGCTCTGCCGGAGCTGTCCCGCAGCCACGCCCGCAAGCTGATCGACACCGGCTTCGTGACGATCGCCGGGCGCGCTCCGAAAGCATCCGAGAAGCTACAGGCGGGCGCGGATGTGCAGGTCATCGTGCCGCCTCCGGAAGCGATGACGCTGGAGCCGCAGGCGATCCCATTGTCGATCATCTACCAGGACAACGACATCATCGTCGTGGACAAGCCGGCGGGGCTGACGGTTCACCCGGCGCCGGGGCACCCGGACGGCACGCTGGTCAACGCCCTGCTCGCCGCTTGCCCGGACCTGCAGGGGATCAGCGGAACGCTGCGGCCGGGGATCGTCCACCGTCTCGACAAGGACACATCCGGCCTGCTGGTTGTCGCGAAAAACGACCGTGCGATGCGCGCGCTCCAGGGCCAGTTGAAGGCGCGCGAGGTGCACAAAACGTACCTCGCGCTGGTGCGTGGCGTGCCGAACCCTCGCGAGGGCCAGATCGAAGCGCCGATCGGGCGCAGCCTCAAGGACCGCAAGAAGATGGCGGTCGTGGACAACGGCCGCGAATCGACGACCCGCTACAAGGTGATCGAGGAACTGCCCGGCGGCTACGCGCTGCTGGAGGTGGAGCCCGTGACCGGCCGCACTCACCAGATCCGCGTACACCTGGCAGCGATCCAGCGCCCGATCTTCGGCGACACTCTGTATGGCCAGCCGTCACCGCTGCTGGGTCGGCAGTTCCTCCACGCCGCGAAGCTGGGTTTCGGGATGCCGCTGGGCGGGCGGCAGGTGGAGTTCATCTCGCCTCTGCCACCGGACCTGCAGGGTGTGCTGGACAAGCTCCGCGCGGGCTAGTGGCCCTCTTGCACCTCGATGATCTCGTCGGCGACCAGGCCGTGAGCTTCCTTGTGCACGGCATGAGCCGCTTCGGGGTTGGGTGCGTCCACCAGGCAGTAGACCTTCCCAGCCTTCTCGTTGAACCAGTAGCTGATGTACTTCACGCCGTGCTTGTTCTGCACTTCGAGGTCGCGAGCGTGCGCACCGGCGACTGCTTCGGCGGTCAGGCCGTCAACTGAGTTGTGCTCGTCCATAAACAGGGGCATGGTGTCCTCCTTGGTGAAAGCGATCTGCGGCGGGAGTATACGCCCCGCATCGAGCCGCTTTCAACTGCCATTGGTTACGACATACACCGCGCCGCTCACTTTCACGAGGTCTTCCGTCCGCAACGAAATGTCGGTGCCGCGTTCGCCGGCAGAGATGTGAACCGTCTCCATAGTGCGGGCGCGCTCGTCGAGATAGACGTCGCCCACCGGCCGCTTGAAGCCGAGGACCGAGATGCCTCCGACCTGCATGCCGGTAAGCTGCTCAGCCTCGCGCTGTGTCGCCATCCGCAGACTTTTCTCTCCAACAGCGGCTGCGAGGCGCTTCAGGTCGAGCTGGGCGTCGGAAGGCAGCATCACGATGAGCGGCTTGGCACGCGGCTGGCCTTCGCGCATGACGACGAGGGTCTTGTATACAGCATCGGCTGGGACCCCGAGGAGCGCGGCGGCTTCGTCGGCGGTGTGGAACGCGGCCGAGTCGTCGTAGGTGGTCGCCGTGTAGGAGATGCCACGACTTTCGAGGACGCGCATGGCGTGCGTTTTCTTCGCGGGCTTGGCCATGGCGCGCGACCTAGCCGACGCCGGGGGGCTTGCCGGCGCCAATGGGCGTGACGCCCGTGGCGTAGATGTAGACGCGCGTCTGGAAGCGGGCGAGAAGTGCCTTGTGCCCTTCCGCTTCGAGCGCCTGCAGGTAGCGGCCGATGACAGCGCCGTAGCCTTTGAGGGGAAGCGTCTTGTAGTACCAGTAGTCCTCTCCGCTGTGGACGAGCTTGATGGCGGGCTGAACGTCGCCAAACTCAACGTACGGAAGATCACGCCCAGCGTTGACGAGCGTTTCGATGTTTTCGGGACGGACTTCCAGGACGCCTTCCATTGGGGCCACGATAGCGAATGAGCTATGCGATGGGCAATGGGCTACTGCGCCAGGTACTGGTTCAGCGTCAGCCCGCTCGCCGCGAAGTCTGCCACTGC
>JANLRX010000045.1:0-23164 GCA_031362025.1 Chloroflexota bacterium | reverse complement strand
CGGTGGTAGAGGAAGTTCGCCTTGAGGGCGGCATCGAGGAAGCGGGTGAGGCGGAAGTTCTGCGGGTCGTAGAGGTTTTTGATGCCGACGCCGGCCTCCACCTTGTCGACGCCGGGGTCCGTGAGGGTCACGGTCTTGTGCTTGAGGTCGATGATGAAGTCTACGTCCGGCACCATGCGGGGGACGATGCGGCCGAACATGCGGTAGACGTCTTCGGTCTCCTCCGCCGGGCCGCTGATAATGAGCGGGGTACGGGCTTCGTCGATGAGGATGCTGTCCACCTCGTCGACGATGGCGTAGGCGTGGGGCTCTTCGCGGCGCTGCACGGCGCGGGCGAGGTCGGTGACCATGTTGTCGCGCAGGTAGTCGAAGCCGAACTCGTTGTTCGTGCCGTATGTGATGTCCGCGTCGTAGGCGCCCTGGCGGGTGACGGGGGTGAGGTAGCGGAGGCTGGGGTTGTCGAGGTTGGCGGTGGGGTCGTAGCGATAGGCAGTGTCGTGCTGGAGGATGCCGACGGTGATGCCGAGACTGTTGTAGATGGCGGCCATCCACTGGGCGTCACGCTTGGCCAGGTAATCGTTGACGGTGATGAGGTGGACGCCGCGGCCGGCGAGCGCGTTCAGGTACATCGGCAGGGTGGCGACCAGCGTCTTACCTTCACCTGTCTTCATCTCGGAGATGTTGCCCTTGTGGAGGACGACGCCACCGAGGATCTGGACGTCGAAGTGGCGCATGCCGAGGCGGCGCTTGGCGGCTTCACGGCAGACGGCGAACGCTTCGGGGAGGAGGTCGTCGAGGGTCTCGCCTTCAGCGAGGCGGGCGCGGAACTCGGGCGTCTTGGCCGCGAGCTGTTCGTCGGTGAGGGGAGCGATGTCGCTCTCCCATTCGGCGACGTCTTCGACGAGCGGCCAGAGCTTCTTGAGCTCCTTCGCGTTGTAGTCGCCGAAGGTCTTTTTGAGGATACCGAGTACCATTACAAATCCAGCTTTCGTGTCATGCGTTGGGTTCTACTAAATAAACGATTCGGGACGATCCCGCGATGCGTGGCATGACTTATCTATGATACCAGCCACGCAAGCCGGGGTGGCTATCGCGCCTTGACTTTCTTGAACGCCCTGCAGACGATTGATGTGGGATGGCAGAGGAAGAACGCAAGCGGCCCGGCGTCCTCCGCGAGTACGGTGATGAGCAGATCACGGTGTTCTGGGAGCCGCAGTACTGCATTCACACGGCGATGTGCATGATGGGCCAGCCAGAGGTGTTCGACTCCGGGCGGCGGCCGTGGATCGACATTAGCCGGGCGGATGCGGACGAGATCGCGCAGGTGGTGATGACGTGCCCGACGGGGGCGCTGCACTTCAAACGGCTGGACGGCGGCGAGCAAGAGTCAGCGCCGGAGGAGACGTCCGTGCAGCCGCGGAAGAACGGCCCGCTGTTTGTGCGGGGGCGGGTGAAGGTGGTGGACATCCAGGGGAACGTGGTGCGAGAGGCGACGCGGGCGGCTTTGTGCCGGTGCGGCGGCTCGGGGAACAAGCCGTTCTGCGACGGGACGCACAAGCGGATCGGATTTACGTCGGGGTAGGTTACTTCGCGTCCAGGGTTGCCAGGAGTGCCTTCGCGTCGCGCATCCCCACGCAGTCCCCGATCGGCTGAAGGAACGCGATCGCCTTCTCGAGGTGCTTCCGCGCTTCGTCCCATTCCTTGCGCTTGATCAGCAGCTTGGCCAGGGCAAACTCGACCCCGAACCGCGAGCCTTGTTGGTCGGGCGATAGGTTGTCGCTCAGATCACTCAGCATCTCGCGAGCTATGTCCGAAGCGCGCCTGCCCTTGCCGAGCACAAATCCCGGATTGCGGACGATGACGCCGATAGTCGAACCGATCGATCCACCGCCGCCGCCGGTCGCAATCTGCGCGTATACCAACGCCTCGTTCGAGGCCGCGCGGAATTCGGTGCCGCGTGCCCCGAGTTCACCGGCTCTTCGCCGGACGTCCTGCAGCTGGTTCATACCCCTGGTCAGGTCTCCGTCCGAAATCTGAATTACGGCCTGGTTGATCTGCTGACCCAGAATTCCTCCGACGAATTCATGCGTCTGGTTGAACTCCAGGGCGGCTTCAACAACCCCCCTCGCCCGGTCTATGTCGCCGGCGCCGAGAAGGGCAGCCCCATAAAAGATGTCCGCGAGGGCCTTGTAGAAGGGATCAAGCGCTGCGTCCCGCGAGCGCTGTGTCTCGATGACGGCCCGTTCGTTGTCACCAGTCGAGAAGGCGATAACAGCCGCGGCGAGATGTGCGAAGCAAAGCGCCCGCGCACTACCCGACTCCTCCGCGAACTCCATAAGTTCTCGCGCCAGGGCGCGCGACTTGAGCACGTCGCCGATGGCCCAGCGGCCGCCTGCCACCCCTAGCCCCGCTTTGAATCGGATGTACCTGCCATCCCGCTCGTCCGTCAACTGGTCAACGAGGGCAAGGGCCTTTTCGGCGTAAACCATGCAGTCGTTGCTCCGTCCCTGATTGTTCGCGGTGAACGCCCTCTGAACGTACGCGTAGGCCAGGACCCGCACGGACTTCGTCTCTTCGCCAATCTTGATCGCCCGGTCACCAAAAGCGGCCGATTCGGGCAGCTTCAACATCGTGTAGTTCACGAAGCAGTGCCACGTCAGCCACATCCCACGCAGCTCCGCATCTTCCGCGCGGTCAAGGAGATGTGCGTGCTCCTTCTGCAGCCGGTTCATGGCCGGGAAGTCCGCCGTGTAGTACTGAAGGAGCGACCACTCAACCAAAACCTCCAGCAGCGCGCGGTCTCGTTCCGGCGACTCAGCCCGCGCCAGCAGAGTGTCGTACGCCGAGCGGTAGTACGTCTCGGCCTCCGCTAGGGCGTAGCGCTCGATCGCCTTCTTGCCCGCGATCACGAGGTACGGCACCGCGCGTTCCGGCTCGTCGCTGTTCTGCCAGTGGTAGGCGATCGACTCCGCGTACTCGCGGTGCCGGTCGCCGAGGAGCTTCTCCATCGCCTCGCCGACGCGGCCGTGCAGCTCGTGCCGCTTGCTTCGCAGCAACCCCTGGTACGACACCTCCTGCGTCAGCGCGTGCTTGAACAGGTACTCGAGGTCCGCGTCCACGTCGCCCTTGCGAATCAGGTCGGCCGACTCGAGCGCTTGCAGACCGTCGGCGAGGGTTGTCTCGTCGCCGCGCACCTGGCTCAAGATCGTGAACAAGAACTCGCGGCCGATGACGGACGCTTCCTGCAGGATTAGACGTCGTTCCGGGTCCAGCCGGTCGATGCGGGCCGCGATCACGCCACGGATCGTCGTCGGCACAGCGGCGGCGTTGAACTGGCCGGTCAGCGTCCAGCCCTCGCCATCGCGGGTGAGGAAGTGATTTTCGAGGAGGCTGTTGACGATCTCCTCCATGAAGAACGGGTTGCCGCCGGTGCGCTGGTCGAGGAAGCTGACGAGCTGGTCCGGGACGCTGCTGGCGTCGAGGAGCGACTCGACGAGGTCGCGCGTGTCGCGGTCGGAGAGCTCCGAGAGCTTGACCTCGCGGATGCCGCCTTCGTGGAACGCGAACTCCGGGCGGTAGTTGTACAGCGTCAGCGTCGACCCCAGCGGTTCCGCCGCCAGTTGCCGCAGGATATCAACGGTCGATGGGTCCGCCCAGTGGAGGTCCTGCAGCACCACGACCAGCGGCCCGCGTGAGGCGATCGCCTGCACCAGGGTCAGCAGCGATTGGTGGAGGCGGCCGCGGTACGCCTCGCGGTCGATGGACGACCCTTCGGAGCCCTGGATGTCGTAAAGCTGGAGCAACGGTGGCAGGATCTCCGACGGGTTTTCGACGAGCGCGGCGGCTCCCTGCTCGAGTTTCGTCCGCACGGTCTCGGCGGAGTCCGTCTCATCGATGCCAACGCTGTTGCTGATGAGGTCTGTGATCGCGTAGTAGGGGATGTTCTGCGCGAACGGGTAGGCGCGTCCCTCCACCCACGTCGCGTCGGCTGCGATGCGCGTGCGGAACTCTTCGAGCAGGCGTGTCTTCCCGGCCCCGGCCTCGCCTGAAATCGCCACGAACGAAGGCGCGCCGTTCCGCGCGCGCTCATACTCGTCGCGGAGGAGGCTGAGCTCGCCGTCGCGGCCGACGAAGCGGCCCTGGCGTCGGGCGGGCGTGACGTTGCGCCCCGAGAGTGAGACGACGCGGGCGACGGCCACAGGCTCGCCCTTGCCCTTCAAGTCGTGCAGACCCATGTCTTCCAGCTCGAACGTGGCCTCGATCGCCCGCCGTGTCTCCGGCCCGACCAGGACTTGCCCCGTCTGCGCCAGCGACTGCAGCCGCGCCGCCACGTTGATCGTGTCTCCCAGCGGCCCCGTCTGCTTGCCGTCCAGCACGGATTCGCTGGTGAGGACGACGCCGGTGTTGACTCCGGAGTGCATCCCAATTGCCGAACCGATGCGCGGCTCGACGTCCTTGTTCAGCGCCTCGACGGCCTCGTGCAGTTCCAGCGCCGCGCGGACTGCGCGCAACGGGTCATCCTCGTGCGCCACGGGGTCACCGAACACGGCCATCACTGCGTCGCCCAGCAGCTTGTTGATGCGGCCATCGTAGCGGCCGACGATCTCGCCGGCGCGCTCCCACACCTTGTTCACGATGTCGCGCACGTCCTCGGGATCGAGTTTCTCGTTCAGCGCCGTAAACCCCGAAAGGTCCGAGAAGAACACCGTTACCTGGCGGCGCTCCTGGCCGGAGGGCGGGGCGGCCTGCGGCTCGCCGAAGGGCGCAGCGCACTGGCTGCAAAAGCGCGCGTCATCAGGCGCGGAAGCACCGCATTGGGCACAGACTTTAGCGGACGTCGTCATAGCTTTTCGATCCGACCTCAGACACCTACTGGCGGGGGTTCAAATCGCACGAATCATACCATCGGGACTATGACGCAAGCGCTACGGCTAGTGGCCGTTGAAGAGGGCGCCGACGGACTGGCCGGTGTGGATGCGCTGGATCGCTTCGCCGAGGAGAGGGGCGACGGAGAGAAGCGTCATGTTGGGGAGCTTCTTCTCGGGGGGGATGGGGATGGTGTCGGTGAAAACGAGCTCTTTGATGGCGGACTTCTCGATGCGGGCTACGGCCTCGCCGGAGAGGATGGGGTGGGTGGCGGCGGCGTAGACGTCGAGGGCGCCGTGGGCCTTGACGACTTCGGCGGTGGCGACGAGGGTGCCAGCGGTGAGGACTTCGTCGTCGACGATGAGGATGTTCCGGCCTTCGACCTCACCGATGATGGTCATCGCTTCGACCTGCTCTTCGTTGCCGACGCGGCGCTTCTCGACGATGGCGAGCGGGGCGTCGAGACGGTCGCCCATGCGGCGGGCGCCCTTTGCACCGCCGACGTCTGTGGCGACGACGGTGAGGTTGGGGATCTTCTTTTCTTTGAAGTGGGTGGAGAGAAGGGAGAGCGCGGTTAGCTCGTCGACGGGGATGTTGAAGAAGCCCTGGATCTGGCCGGCGTGGAGGTCGACGGTGAGGAGGCGGTCGGCGCCAGCGGTCTCGAGGAAGTTGGCGATGAGGCGCGCGGTGATCGGAACGCGGGGCTGGTCCTTCTTGTCGCTGCGGCCGTATGGGTAGTAGGGGACGACGGCGGTGATGCGACCGGCGGAGGCGCGGCGCGCGGCGTCGATCATGATGAAGAGCTCCATGATGCGAGTGTTCACGGGGGAGGTCATCGTCTGGACGATGAAGATGTCGCGGGCGCGGATGTTCTCGCAGAAGCGGACGAAGATGTTTTCGTTGGAGAACTCGAAGACCTCGGCCTCGCCCATGGGCATTTCGAGGTAGGAGCAGATGTCGCCGGCAAGTTCCGGGTGCGCGTTACCGGTGAAGACCTTGAGGTCCTGAAAGACCGTTCCGTCAGCCAACGTTAGTGATGAGCCTTCTACTCCTTGTGCGTTCTGCGGGTGGCCTTCTGATGCCGAGGGACGGGTTCAAAATACAACGTGGCATCGCGAGAAACAACCGATGGGAGACGGGCCACAGAGGGACACAGAATTGCACAGAGGAATATTGAGGCGATTCGCTGGCGAGCTGGCAGGGATAAAATGACCCCGTTGAAAGCGGATATTAGCGTGCCTCGCACCGGCTTACGATGCAGGTGGAGGTAAGTGACGTGATTATGACTATCGAACCACCGACACGGGTACAGACGGAACTGGATGACGAGGCGTGCTACGCGGCGATGCAGGCCCGTGACACGGCCTTTGATGGGGCTTTCGTGATCTGCGTGAAGACGACGGGGATCTACTGCCGGCCGTCGTGCACGGTGCGGCAGCCGTTTCGGAAGAACATCTACTTCTTGCCGAGCAACGAGGCGGCGGAGGCGGCTGGGTTCCGGGCGTGCAAGCGGTGCAAGCCGAAGGACAACGCCTGGACGGACTCGGCGCCAGACCTGGTACACAGGGCGACGGCGGCGCTGGACGAAGCGAACACGGAGTCGATCACAGTGCAGCACCTGGCAGACATCGTCGGCGCGACGACGGGCGCGCTGAACTCGGCGTTCCGGCGGGTGCTGGGCGTGACGGCGCAGGAGTTCGCGGCGGCGCGCAAGGTCGAGCGGTTCAAGGACGGCGTGCGCAGCGGCGGCGACGTGACGACGGCGATGTACGACGCGGGCTACGGGTCGAGCAGCCGACTGTATGAGAACGCCTCGAAGCGGCTGGGGATGACGCCGGGGGCGTACCGGCGCGGCGGGCGCGGGATGACGATCGCTTACCAGACGCTGGACTCGCCGGCGGGGCGGATGATCGTGGCGGCGACCGAGCACGGGGTGTGTTCCGTGCGGTTCGGGGCGGGGGACGACGAGCTGGTCGCGGACATCCACCGGGAGTTCCCGGAGGCGTCGGTGAAGCGTGACGAGGGCCGGCTGGGCGAATGGATCGCGCAGATCGGGGAGCACGTGAGCGGGCTGCGGCCGCGACTGGACATCCCGCTGGACATCCAGGGGACGGCGTTCCAGTGGCGGGTCTGGCGGGCGCTGCAGGAGATCGGGTACGGGAGGACGAAGTCGTACAAGCAGGTGGCGGCGGACATCGGCCAACCGACGGCGGTGCGAGCAGTAGCCCGGGCCTGCGCGACGAACAAGGCGGCGGTGCTGATCCCGTGCCACCGGGTCGTCGGGTCGGACGGGTCGCTAACGGGGTATGCGTACGGGGTGGAGCGCAAGGCGGCATTGCTGGAGATGGAGAGCGCCAACCTTCCGTCGTCCCACCGTTAATCGCGACCTATACTCGGAATATGGACCAGCCCAGCCAGCGTGCGCTCCCGGTATTACTGGGGCTGGGCAGTGTCTGGGGGGCGTCGTTCCTCTTCATTAAGGTCGTCGTGGAGGACACGGGGCCGATGGAGCTGGTGTTCGGGCGGCTGTTCTTCGGCGTCATCGCGATTGGGGCGTACCTGGTCGCCACGAAGCACCGGATCGAGTTCGAGCCGCGGCTGCTGGCGCAGGTCTCGGTGGTGGCGCTGCTAGGGAACATCATCCCGTTCGGGCTGATCGCCTGGGGCGAGGAGCACATTTCGAGCGGCACGGCGTCGATTCTCAACGCGATGGTGCCGATCTTCACGGCGGTGATCGCGGCGACGGCGCTGGAAGAGGAAGTGATGACGCCGGGCCGTATCGCGGGGTTGTTCCTGGGGTTTGTGGGCGTCGGGGTGCTGACGGGGGACGATGTGCTGGACATCACGAGTTCGAGCGTGCTCGGCCAGTTGGCAGTGGTCCTCGCAGCGGTGTGCTACGGAGCGACGGCGGTGATCAACCGGCAGTTGCTGCGGGGGCGCGAGCCGGTAACGCTGGCGGCGATCCAGGTGTTCCTGGCGATGGTGTACACGGTCCCGCTGATGCTGCTGGTCACGAAGGGCTCACCAGACTTCAACGTTGGGTTGGACGCGGTGGGATCCGTGGTGGCGCTGGGGTTGCTGGGCACAGGGCTGGGTTACATCGCGTTCCTCTGGCTGATCGAGAACATTGGGAGCGTGCGGGCGTCGCTGGTGACGTACATCGTGCCGGTGATCGCGGTAGTGCTGGGTTGGATCGTGCTGGACGAGCACATCGGGGTGAACACAGTGGCGGGCGGGCTGCTGATCGTGGCGGGCGTGGCAAGCGTGATGCGGGGCGCGGCGCCCGTGCGGGAGAGCGCCGTGGTGGTGGCGGCGCCGGCGGCCGTGGGAGAGTAGCCCCAGGGGTTGCTGACCATGGGTTCGCCCCGGTCTGATGGGGGGCGGCATCCTATCCGCGCTAAGGCACGTTATACAAAGCGTAATGCCAGTCGCCCAGGGTACTTCCATCCGCCTCGCTGCCGCTTGCCTGGCGGGAGCGCTCCTCGCTGCGATCAGCGCGTGCGGGGGAGGCGATCCCGATCCGACGGCCAGCCCTACGGCGTCTCCCGTAGCTACGACGGCGGTGCCGGTGGAGGTGGAGGTCGATTTCTCGAGGGCTGAGCAGCTGTACTACGAGGGCGACTACGAGCAGGCGCTGACGATCTATGCGGCGGCGGCTCAGAGAGGCACGGGGGCGGAGAAGCAGGAGGGGCTGCTGGGGCTGGCGCGCATCCAGGCCGACCGCGGGGACAACAGCGGCGCCGAACGCAACCTGGAGGCATATCGCGAGACTGACCCGACCCCGGATGACGATCGCGTGGCGCTGCTGATGCTGGGCCGAGCGGAGCTGGCGCAGGGCGACCTCGATGAGGCACGGGAGGCGATCGAGGAGTACGTGGCGCTGGAGGGACCGGCGGCGCCGTACGCGATGCTCTACCTGGCGCAGATCGCGAACGGCGAGGACAAGCCCGACGAGGCGATCGAGCAGATAAACCTGGCGATGGAGGCGGACTTGCCGGCTCAGACGCGGACGGACGCGTTGATGATGCTTGGCGAGCTGTATGCGACCAAGGACGATCACGCGAGCGCAGCGGCGGCGTATCAACGGGCGGCGGACAACGCGTTGTACCCATACGATGTCGCCGAAGCCGTCTGGTTCTTCGCAGACGAGGCGGTGAAAGCAAACGACACCCCAAGCGCAACGCGCGCCCTCTCCAATCTCATCCGGTCCTACCCGGAGACCGAGCGTGCCCGCCAGGCGCTCGACCACCCGCTCGCGGCTCAGATTCCCGAAATCACCGCTCGGGAACGGGCGCTGGTGCTGTTCCGGAACTTCTACAACGACGATGCTTTTGCGGCGTTCCAACCGATCATCGCGGCGGGGGGCGTGGCTGCGGCGGAGGCGGAGTACCACACCGGGATCCTCCACGAGCGCTGGGAGCTGTGGGACGACGCGATCGCGCACTACGATCAGGCGATCTCACTGCTGGCGAGCGGGGAGAACGAGACGCTGCGGGCGCAGTCGACGTGGGACCGGGCGACGGTGCTGGAACGGATCGGCCGGATCGACGAGGCGATTGCGGGGTACGCGGCGGTGGCGGAGATCTCCCCGGCGCACGAGCAGGCGGACGATGCGGTGTTCCGGGCGGGGATGTTGAGCTATCAGCTCGGGCGGCCGGGAGATGCGCAGGCGTACTGGGCGCGCTATGCGAGTACGGTGCCGGATGCGGAGGAGGAGGCCCGGGCGAACTTCTGGCTCGCGAAGGCGGCGGAGGCGCTCGGGGACAGCGAGGGCGCGAGCGTGTACTACGGGCGGGCCGCGGAAGCAGCGCCGCTGGACTACTACGGGCTGCGTGCGGCGGAACGGGTGTCGCCGCAGGGGTTTGCGCCCAGCACGATACCAGTAGAAGCGCCCACGAGCGATTGGGACGCCGCGGACACGTGGCTGGCGGCTCAGTACGGGATCGAAGACGTCGTCGCCACCGAGGCGCTGTTCGCAAGCGCGGCTTGGCTGCGGGCGGTGGAGTTGGTGGATGCGGGGCTCGGTGACCGGGCGGACGATGAGTTCGGGGCGCTGCTGGAGATCCACGCTTTGGAGCCGTGGCTGGTGTACGGGATGGTGCGGGCGATCGATGAGTTGGGGCGGCCGTGGGTGAGTTCGCCGGCGGCGTTTGGGTTGATGGCAGTGGATGCGCCTCGGGAGATCTTCCGGCTGGTGTACCCGCTGGAGTTCTGGGATCTCGTGCGCAAGGAGGCGAGTGCGAATGACATCTCGCCGTTCCTGATGCTCGCACTCATGCGGCAGGAGAGCCTGTACCAGCCGGACGCCGTCTCCTCGGCCGACGCGCTGGGGCTGACGCAGGTGATTCCAACGACGGGCGAAGGGATCGCGCAACAGCTCGGGGTGGAGTTCCGGCAGACCGACCTGCTGCGGCCACGGGTGTCAGTGCAGTTCGGGTCGTACTACCTGGGGCAGCAGATTGCGGGGTTCGGGGGAAACGTGGCGGTGGCGCTTTCGGGGTACAACGGTGGACCGGGGAATGCGGCGAGGTGGTGGGAGGCGTCGGGTGACGATGTAGATCTGTTCGTCGAGACGATCGATTATCCGGAGACGCGGTCGTACGTGGAATTGGTGCTGGAGAACTACGCGCGATACCTGTACGCGTACGGTGAGGCGGACGCGCCGGTCTTGCCGGAGGACTAGCGGCCGCACCGCCCCACCCCGGCGAGGGCTCTGCCCTCTGCGCACCTGCTGGGGGGCGAACCCCCCAGACCCCCTTTATGTTTTATGGGGGTGACTGGCTGCGATAGACCGATGGGGGATGCGGCGGTACGCTAATCCGGATGAGCGAATCCGTCTCCGTACGAGTGCCCGCTACCAGCGCCAACCTGGGGCCCGGCTTCGATTGCCTGGGCCTCGCGGTTGACCTCTGGGGGACGATCACGTTGGGGCCAGGGCCGGAACCCGGGCCGGACGACCCGATGGGCAACATGGCGATCGTCGCGGCCAAACGGGTCTACGAACGGGTGAACGTGCCGTTCGCGACACTATCCGCCTCGTATACAGGCACCATCCCGATCGCGCGCGGGCTCGGGGCGAGTGCGGTGGCGCGCGTGGGCGGTCTGGTGGCGGCGAACGAGCTTCTCGGTCGCCGGCTGGACCGCGATGAGTTGCTCGTGATTGGCACGGAGCTTGAGGGCCACGCCGACAACGTGGCTCCGGCGATCTTCGGTGGGCTGCAGGTGTCGGTGGTGGAAGGCGGGCGAGTGCTGCACACGGCCTCGCCGCTGCCGAGCGGGCTGATCATGGTGCTGTTCGTGCCGGAGATGCGGATGGTGACGAAAGAAGCGCGGCGCGTGGTGCCGGACTCGCTCTCGAAGGCGGACGTTATCTTCAACACGAGCCGGGCGGCGCTGTTCGTTGCGGCGATGGCACGCGGGCGATTCGACCTGCTGCACGCGGCGACGCAGGACAAGCTGCACCAACCGCCACGCTCGACGCTGTTCCCGGCGATGTACCCGATCTTCGAGGCAGCGCGAGAGGCCGGGGCACACGCGGCCTACCTTTCGGGCAGCGGCTCGACGATCTGCGCGCTGGCGACGGCGAACGCGGAACCGATCGCGGTGGCGATGGCCGAGGTGGGGCGCTCGCAGGGCGTTCCGGGGAAGACGATCATCTCGAAGCCATCGGAGACAGGCGCGGAGGTGATGGGGTGAGGTTAGCGGTTTGCGGGCGGTCGCCCCTCCCCTCCCCGCTTGACAGAGCTGAAGCTCTGTCCGTACAGGTGCGAGGATTGGGCTGATGTCAGTGATCGTCCAGAAGTATGGTGGGACGTCTGTTGGCAGCGCTGAGCGGATCAAGGCAGTGGCGCAGCGGCTGCTTAAGCGGGCGCAGGCGGGCGACAAGCTGGTGGTCGTGGCGTCGGCGATGGGTCACACGACGGACGAGCTGATCGCGCTTGCGGCCCAGATGACGGACCGGCCGGAGGCGCGCGAGCTGGACATGCTGCTCTCGACGGGTGAGATCGTGACTTCGACACTGCTGGCGATGGCGCTCAAGCACGAAGGGCAGCCCGCGATCGCACTTTCCGGCGCACAGGCGGGGATTGGCACGGACCGGCGATACGGGGCCGCTCGCATCCTGAGCGTGGACCCGACACGGGTGTTGCGCGAACTTGACACGGGGAACATCGTGATCGTCGCCGGGTTCCAGGGCGTGACGGAGGAGATGGAGATCGCGACGCTCGGGCGCGGCGGCTCGGATACGACGGCGGTGGCGCTGGCGGCGGGGCTGAAAGCTGAGCGCTGCGAGATCTACACGGACGTCGAGGGGATATACACGGCGGATCCGCGCATCTGCCCGGAGGCGCGCAAGCTTATCGACATCAGCTATGAAGAGATGCTGGAGCTGGCGACGTGGGGTGCGCGCGTCATGCACAACCGCGCCGTTGAACTGGGCGCCGTCTACCAGGTGCCGATTTACGTCGCGTCCAGCTTCGGGGATGCTCCCGGAACCCTGATTCACGGAGGAACACTCATGGAGAAGACGAACAAGGTGATGGGCATAGCGCACGATCAGGACGTGGCGCGGATCACGATCCGAGGGGTGCCGGACCAGCCTGGAATCGCGGCGACGATCTTCGAGCCGCTGGGCGAGAACGGGGTCAGCGTCGACACGATTGTGCAGAACGCCAGCGTCGAGCGGCTGACGGATGTGACGTTCACGACGTTGCGATCCGACCTGGACCGGGCGATGGAGTTGATCCGCCCGATCGCGGACAAGATCCGGGCGGGTGAAGTGGTGGCGGAGACGCACCTGGCGAAGGTGAGCATCGTGGGCTCCGGGATCACGTCCGGCATCGGCTACGCGGGGCGGATGTTCCGGGCGCTGTTCGAGGCCGGGATCAACATCGAGCTGATCACGACGAGCGAGATCAGGATCACCTGCCTGATCGACGAAAAGCACGTCGCGGATGCGGTGAAGGCCCTGCATCGGGCGTTCGAGCTGGAACAGGCTGCATAGGGAAGCCAACAAGCGTCTACCGGGGCGATCCGCTGATCCGCCCCCCTTTTAACCACAGAGATACACAGAAGAACACAGATTGATTTATTCGTTTTGGTTCTGACGACCGTTTAGCCCTCTCTGTGAAAATCTCTGTGTGCCTCTGTGGTGAAACTAGCGCCAGGCCCGTTAGCGCGTTCGCTGGTACAATTTAGTCACGACACCTCGTTCATCCCCCGGAGGGCAGCATGGCAACGGCAACTGAAGCGCGCGGCGGTCCCAAACTCTGGCTGCAGGCGCTGTACACGATCCCTCGCGTCGACCCGGCTGATGTCGATCCGATTAGCCGCTGGCTGATCCTGGGGCGGGTGTCCGTCGTCATCATGTCGCTGATTTCGGCGATCATCGGCGGGCTGCTGACGATCCGGGATGGGCACTTCGACCCGTGGCTGCTGGCATTGGTGGCGATCGGGCTGGTGCTCGCGCACATCGGGAGCAATCTGGTGAACGACTTCTGGGACTTCCAGCACGGGATCGACACACCGGACTCGCCGCGAGCGACGTACGGGCCACACCCGTTTACGGACAACAGCGGCAGCAAGCGGGAGTTCGTCGTCGTGACGTTCGTGACCCTGGCGATCGCGACGGCGATCGGGGTGTACCTCGTGGCGGAGGCCGGGCCGGAGGTGCTGATCTTCGCGCTGGGTGGCGCCTTCGTGCTGCTGTTCTACTCGGGCGGTCCGATCCCGTTGAAGTACTTCGGGATGGGCGAGATCGCCGTGTTCATCGTCTGGGGGCCGCTGATGATTGGCGGCTCGTACTACGTTCTGGCGGAGGAGCTGCCGACGTGGGTGTTGCTCGCGTCCGTGCCGTATGGGCTGGGCGTGACGACGGTGTTGTTCGGCAAGCACCTGGACAAGCTGCAATTCGACAAGGACAAGGGCATCCGGACGATGCCGATCGTGCTGGGCGAGAAGCTCTCGCGCTACGTGACGATCGCGCTGTCGGTGGGGATGTACCTCTCGACGATGGCGCTGGCGGTGTGGCAGGAGATGTGGGCGCTGGGGCTCGTCATCGGGGCGCTGCCGCTGATGGTGATGGTCTGGCAGTTCTACTCGAAGCCGAAGCCAGAGAAGCGCCCGGAAGGTTATCGCGGCTGGCCGCTATGGTTCGTGGCGGTGGCGTTCATCCACAATCGCCGTTTTGGGTTGCTGTTCGTGACGGGACTGGCGTTGCAACTGGCGCTGGAAGAAACGCTGTAGCCCTATCGCAGCGTAGTAGGGCGCAGCACGTGCGCTCCCAAAGCCATTCCCGATTTCGTGGCACCATCCGTAGACTAACCACATTCCGATACCACGCGTACTGCGCCCCTACGGGTGAGACGCGGTGGCGGTGGGGCGTTTGGGCGCGGCCATAGCCTGGACGTAGAGTTCCAGAGCGAGTTGTTCTTCCATGATGCCGCGCTTGTGGTCCAGTTCGGACTGGACGGCGAGGGCGTAGGCGCGGCGGATGTCGGACCAGGTTAGTCGCTCGGCTTGTTCGAGGAGCTTATCGAGGCCGTAGCCGATCTTCATGTTCAGGCGCGAGGCGATGGCGGAGCCGCTGGCGCCGCTATCGTGCATGGCTTTGGTGATGGCGATGCGGCGGTAGCGACCGACGACGTTGGAAAGCAGCACCCCACACGCCTGGCCGTCCTCGACGAGTTCCTGGATCAACTTCGCGGCCTTCGCGCCCTGCCCTGAGGCGACGGCGTCCGACAGTTCGTAGCCTTTGTGTTCCTTCGCGCGGCTGACTAGCATGCTGACGTCGGCCTCACGGATGACGTCGTTGCCAGCGTAGGCGGCGAGCTTGTTCATTTCGTTGGTGAGCATCCAGACGTCGTTGCCGATGAGTTCGCCGAGCAGTTTGGCGGCGGGGGCGTCGATCTTGATGCCGGTCTGCTTGGCGCGGTTCATTACGAAGCCTGCCATCTGCTTTTCGTCCGGGCGCTTGAACTCCTCGATCGTGGCGTAAGGCTTGAGGCCGGCGATGAGGCCGGTTGCGGGCGCTTCGTCGTCGATGAGGACGAGGGTGGTGGTCTCGGGTAGTCGCGGCACGTAGTCGACAAGCGCGGACCAGGCGCCAACGTTGGCTTCGGCGTCGTCACCAGGCTCGACGGGAGCAGGAGTGCGTGAGCGAGAGGCGGCGCGCTTCTTTCCTCGGCCCGCTGCCTTGAGCAGGCCTTCGAGGACGACGAGGCGGCCGCCACCGAGGAAGGGGACGGTGTCGCAAGCGGCGATCACTTCCTGCGGGGTGGTCTTCGTGCCGTCGAAGGTGGTCGTGTTGGTGCTCAGCGAGCCGTCAGTGTCGAGGCTGGCCTTCAGCTTCTCGAAGGCTTCCTTGCGGGAGTAAGGCTCGGGGCCGTGGAGGATGTAGAGCACAGGGGTATTTTCGCACAGCGCCGAGGCTTGCTGTGAGACTATAGTGGCGCCATGCTGGACCGCTTTCGCAAGGTCATCAAACGCGAGCCGGATGCGTTTCCGGAGCTGCCGGACGTGACGATCCGCCCGATCGGTTACGTGCGGAGCCGGGTGAAGGAACCGACGCCGGACGGGTGGGCGAACGTGGAGTGCGAGATCGTGCTGCGGCCGCCGCTGGAGCCGATGCTGCTCAACTTGAGCGATTACTCGCACGTGATCGTTTTGTTCTGGCCGCACGAGGTGCCGGAGGACGTGCGAGGCTCGAAGCCGCAGTTACACCCTCGAGACGACGAGAAGAATCCGCTGATGGGTGTGCTCGCGACGCGGAGCCAGATCCGGCCGAACCCGATCCTGACATCGCCAGTGCGGCTGCTCGGCGTGAAGGGGGCGACGCTGCGAGTCCGTGGGCTCGACGCGATTGACGGGACGCCGGTGCTGGACGTGAAGCCGTATCTGCCGCATTACGATGCGATAGCGGACGCGAAGGTGCCGGGGTGGGTAGAGGACGCGCAGTCGTGGCGCAAGAGGTAGCTCCCCCCGCCGCCCTTTTTTGACCACAGAGGGGCACGGAGATTGGGTTGGAGGAAGACGGTCTTTCGACTAGGCGGGCATGACGTAGCCGGCGACGACGGCGTAGTGGACGGCGCTGGCGGCAATGACGAGGGTGTGGAACACCTCGTGGTAGCCGAAGACGCGGGGGAAGGGGTTGGGCCGCTGGAGGGCGTAGATCACACCACCAAGCGAATACAGAGCGCCGCCTCCGGCCAGCATCAGCAACGGCACTGTGCCGAACGTCCCGATGATCTCGCTTCCCGCAGCGAGGGACAGCCAGCCAGTCGCGATGTAGAGGCTGACGCCGAGCCAGCGCGGACAGTCGGGCCACGCCACCTTGAGAGCGATGCCGGCGGCGGCGATCGACCAGACGATACCGAGGATGGTGAACCCCCAGGCGTCGCTGGCGAGGACGAGGCAGAACGGCGTGTAGCTGCCGGCGATCAGCACGAAGATCATCGAATGGTCGAGACGCTTGAGCCAGCGGCGGGCGCGCTCGCCCCAGGTGATGACGTGGTACGTGGCGCTGACGGAGTAGAGGAGGATGAGGCTCGTCGCGAAGACGGCACCGCCGACGTACTCCCGCGGCGAACCGGCGAGCAGCGCGAGGACGATCAGCCCGGCGACGGCGACGAACGCCGCGACGAGGTGCAGGTAGCCGCGCAGCAGTGGCTTGCGGTCGATCACGCGGCCTCCGTCCGGGCGAGGAAGGCGCGGAGGACGCGCGCGAATTCGTCTGCCTCTTCGGCGTGCGCGCTGTGGGAACTGTTCTCGAACAGCACCCACTCTGAGTTCGGTATGGCGTCGCGCATCTGCTCCTGGAGGGCGGGAACCATCTCGTCGTCCCGGCCGGAGGTGATGAGCGTAGGCACGTTGATCTCGCCGAGGCGGTCAGCGCGTTCCCAGCTGCTGAGCGTGCCCGTGCATTCAAATTCGCTCGGTCCCCACATGATCCCGTAGACGGGGCTTCCGGCGGCGTTCGCCATGCTGCGCAGGGACGCCGGCGGCCATGGTTGGAGGTTGCAGAGGTGCTTCTGGTAGAAGGCCATCGAGGCGGCCTGGTACTCGAGGGATTGGGTGTCGCCGGCCTCCTCGCAACGCGCGATTGTATGCTGCACGTCGTCCGGCAAGTGCTTGATCAGCTCCCTTGCGCCCGCCAGGTAGGCAGACACGCTGGCCCCTGTGCTGGCGAGCGTCAGGCTTACGATGCCCTTCGGCTTCGCGGTGACCATGTACTCGATGGCGAGGAAGCCGCCCCAGGACTGGCCAAACAGGTGGACGCGGTCGAGGCCGAGCGCCTCACGCACCGAATCGACCTCCTGTACGAAGCGATCGATGTGCCAGAGGGAGGTGTCGTCGGGGATATCGGACTTGCCGCAGCCGAGCTGGTCGTAGAAGACGACGGGGCGGTCGTTGCCCAGCACTTCGAGGGGTTCGAGGTAGTCGTGGCCGACGCCGGGGCCGCCGTGGAGGAGGAGCAACGGGACGCCGGGCCCATCGCCGACGATCTTGTACCAGACCCGTCCGCCGGGCGCTTCGATGAAGCCTTCGCGTTGTTCGGTTGCGACCATGTTGTGCACCTCCGGTGGGCTGTGTTTATTGTACCGTGAGTTGGACAGACACGGGGCGTAGTAGGGGATGCATGCCTCGCCCCTACGCCCCGTCAACAACGCAGCGAGGGGTATTCCACAAGATAGGCCCGGCGGCACCGTCAGGCCTGGCCTCCGGCTCGATATAATGAGGTGGCCGACATATGTTGAGGCTGCTTAACTAATGCCATTTACACACCTGCACACCCACACCGAGTTCTCGCTGCTGGACGGGTTCAGCCGCATCCCGCAGCTGATGGACCGCGCGCAGGAGCTGGGGCAAGAGGCGATCGGCCTGACGGACCACGGGGTGCTGTACGGCGCGGTGCAGTTCTACAAGGAAGCGAAGGCGCGCGGCATCAAGCCGATCATCGGCATTGAGGCGTACGTGGCGCAGAAGTCGCGGCACGACCGCACCGCCGAGGCCAAGTCGCCGTACCACATGACGCTGCTCGCGAAGAACGAGACGGGATACCGCAACCTCCTGATGCTGTCGACGAAGGCGCATCTCGAGGGCTACTACTACAAGCCACGCATGGACAAGGAGCTGCTGGAGCAGCACCACGAGGGGATCATCGCGCTGTCTGGATGCCCGACGGGGGAGATCTCGCGGTATCTGCGGGACGGGCGCTTCGAGCAAGCGGTGACGGCCGCTCGCTACTACAAAGAGCTGTTCGGGGACTTCTACATCGAACTGCAGGAGCATGGCATCGAAGAGTTCAAGGATCTCTCGAAGGAGCTTCTACGGCTCGCGGAGGAGACCGGGTTCCCGATCGTGGCGACGAACGACCTTCACTACGTAAAGGCTGAAGACGCGTACTACCAGGACATCCTCCTCTGCATCGGCACGAACGCGACGGTGCAGGAGACGGAGCGGTTCAAGCTGTCGGGCGACCCCGGCACCTACTGCCTGAAGTCGGAAGACGAGATGCGGGCGTTGTTCCCGGACCATCCGGAGGCGATCGAGAACTCGTGGAAGATCGCCGAAATGTGCGACCTGACGCTGGAGTTCGGACGCACTCGCATCCCGCAGGCGCAGCTTCCGCCGGGGCTGACTTCGGACGAGTATCTTCGAAAGCTCTCCTTGGAGGGGTTCGCGCGCAACTACCCAGGCCAGCCGGAAGAGGCTGCGGCCCGCCTCGACTACGAGCTGGACGTGGTGCGAAAGACCGGGTTCGCGGACTACATCCTCTGCGTGGAGGACTTCGGGCGGCACGCACGGCAGGAGGGGATCCAGATGGCGCTGCGGGGTTCCGCGGCGGCGTCGATCATCCTATATTGCCTCGGGGTGACGGAGATCGACCCGCTGGAGCACCGGCTGGTCTTCGAGCGCTTCCTGAACCTCGAGCGCAAGGAGATGCCGGACGTTGACATGGACTTCGCGGAGGACCGCCGCGACGAGATGATCAAGTACGCGGCCGAGCGCTACGGCCACGACCGCGTGGCGCAGATCATCACGTTCGGGACGCTAGGCGCGAAGGCTTCGATCCGGGACGTGGGACGCGCGCTCGGGATGTCGTATGCAGAGGTTGACAGGGTGGCGCGGCTGGTGCCGGTGATGCCGGCGTCGTTCGGGACGATGACGATCGAGCGGGCGCTGAAGGAGGGCCCGGACCTCAAGGCGGCGTACGACAACGACCCGACCGTCTCGAAGCTCATCGACACGGCACAGCAGCTCGAAGGCGTGGCTCGACACGCGAGCACGCACGCCGCGGGCGTCGTCATTGCGCCGGAGCCGCTGGTGAACTTCATCCCGCTGCAGCGCCCGTCGTCCGGCGACGAGAGCGCTCTGCCGACAACGCAGTTCGGGATGTGGGACGTGGCGGAGTTGGGCCTGCTGAAGATGGACTTCCTGGGCCTGACGAACCTGACGATCCTCGGCAAGGCGTGCGAGGTAATCAAGGCGTCGCGGGGAGAGGAGATAGACCTCGTGCACCTGCCGGACGGCGACCCAAAGACGGCGGAGATGCTGGCCCGGGGCGAGACGTTTGGGGTGTTTCAGCTGGAGTCGTCGGGGATCCGGCGGTACGTGCAGGAGCTGAAGCCGGCGTCCGTGAAGGACCTCGCGGCGATGGTGGCGTTGTACCGGCCAGGCCCGATGCAGCACATCCCGACGTACATCCGGGCCAAACACGGCCTCGAAGAGAAGCGCTACCCGCACCCTGACCTGGGCGAGATCCTGGACGAGACGTACGGCGTCATCGTGTACCAGGACCAGGTGCTGCTGATCGCGCAGAAGTTCGCGGGCTACTCGCTGGGCGCGGCAGATGTCATGCGCAAGGCGATGGGCAAGAAGATCCGCAAGATGATGGCGCAGGAGCAGGAGAAGTTCGTGAGCGGGGCGATCGCGTTGGGTTACAGCGAGAGCGATGCGCGCGCCGTCTTCGACCTGATCGAGCCGTTCGCCGGGTACGCGTTCAACAAGGCGCACTCGGTGTCGTACGGGACGATTGCGTACCAGACGGCGTACCTGAAGGCGAACTACCCCGAGGAGTACATGACGGCCGTGCTGATGATGGCCGGGACGCACGAGCGGATCGCAGAGGCGTACAGCGAGTGCGTGCGGCTGGGCATCCCGGTCTCACGGCCGGACATCAACCACAGCGAGGCGAACTTCTCGCTGGAGACGCTGCCGGACGGCCGCAAGGGGATCCGCTACGGGCTGGCGCGGGTGAAGAACGTGGGCGAGGGCGTCGCGGAGGGGATGGTGGAGGCGCGCAAGGCCAAGGACGCGTTCCCGACGCTGGACGCCTACCTGGAACGCGTGGACGCGAAGCTGCTCAACAAGCGGGCGCTGGAGTGCCTGGTCAAGGCCGGCGCGTTCGATGAGCTGGCGGAGCGCGCGGCGTTGCTGGCAAGCCTCGACCGGCTGTGTGAGCACGCGCAGAAGCAGCAGCAGAGCCGGCTCGCGGGGCAGTTCTCGCTGTTCGACATACTCGGAGCGGACCAGAAGAACGAGCTTGAGGGCGTGCACCTCGACAAGGTGCCCGAAGCGACGCAGCAGCAGAAGCTCTCGTGGGAGAAGGAGTTGTTGGGGATCTACCTCTCGGAGCACCCGTTTGCGCGGGTCGCGGAAGCGCTCGGCACGCTGCTCACGTGCTCGATCGTGCAACTCAACGCCGAGTTTTCAGGACGAGAGGTGATCATTGGCGGGCTCGTCACGGGCATGCGCACGCTGAACACGAAGGACGGGCGACAGTTCCTCGCGGCGGAGATCGAAGACCTCACGGGCAGCGTCGAGGTGACGGTCTGGCCGGAGACGTACGAGCAGACGCGCGAGCTGTGGGTGGCGGGCAACATCATCGTGGCGGCGGTGCGGGTGCGCGAGAACAACGACCGGGTGCAGATGGCCGTGCAGCGCGTGCAGCACTTCGACAGCGAAACGTTCGACCCGCAGGCGCTGCTCCCGGATGGGAACGCGCAGCCGAGCGCGAACCGCGAGTACTTCCGGCAGCGCAACAGCAGTGGCAACGGGAAGAACGGGAACGGGCGCAACGGGAATGGCAACAGTAACGGCGGCCCGAAGCCCGCACAGGCCCCGCAGCAGCTCCGCATCACGCTGGAGGAGACTGACGATCCGGACGCGGACGGCGAGCGTCTGCAGGCGCTGGTAACGACGCTGCGGGAGTACTCCGGCCCCGACCCGTTCCGGCTCTCGATCCGCCAGCTAGACGGCGAGGAGCTTGAGCTGCAACTCGACGATCTGAAGGGCGCGCGCGCCTGCCCGGAGCTGACGCACTTGCTGGGGAACATCATCGGCCCGTGGGGCCACGTGTACGAGTGACATTGCAATCGAAAGGAGAGCTGAGATGGCATATCTAAAAGTCAGCCGACCCGTAGTAGCCAACCCGCGAGCGACCACTTTCACGCAACACAACGACCTGACCAAACCGCCGGTAACGCATTGTCTGATTTACTCAGGATCGTTCTCTCTTTTCCTCGATCGTTTTGAGGCGGAACTGTTGCGAGACGACCTCAATAGAGTACTTAACAGCGAGCTCATGGGAGGCACGGCGTCAACCGGACTTTGAGCAGCGCGCTACATGACGAATCTGAAGTGTTGAACAACCCAAGGCCAGCCTTTCTGGCTGAGCTCGTCGAGCGGTGTGGACCGGCTTCAAAGCTTTCTCGCACCCAGTCCCTCTATGAGCTTGGCAACGGCAAAGCTCGGATATATATCCGTTATTCCAAGATGCACCCACGCTCGCAAACTTTCTTTGGTCTTCGACGCGATGACTTGAGACAGCTTGAAGGGCACAAGTCCTTCATCGCCTTCCTTTGGGATGGCCAAACGGAGCCTCTTCTAGTCCCCTTTGCCGAATTCGAGGAGGTATTCGCAGAGTCCGAGCCAGCGAGTGACGGACAGTTCAAGGTTCAGATATATCCCCGCGACGACGCGACGATCCTATATGTGGCGCGAGCGGGTCGATTCAACGTCGAAGGTTATTTTGGATGGCTGCAACTCGACGAGGCGATGACCGGATTCCGCGCCCACCCTGTTCTCTCACACCCTCAAGTTCAGACTCTGTTGGGGGCGATCGGAGCAGCAAAGCACTTCGATGTCTGGATACCTCGAAACGACAGAATGGGCCTGGATTGGTCGCTTACATCTCCCTTTCAATCCATAGAGCAACTCCCACCTGGCTTCGAAACAGTTGAACCGATCCTGCAGGAGATTGATGTCGTTTGGGTGCGACGGGGATCGCCTGGCTTGGCCGCTGTTTACGAAGTCGAACATTCAACACCGATTTATTCTGGGTTGTTGAGACTGAACGACGTTAGACTGACCAATCCGCGGATCGATCGCCTAACGATCGTATCGAACGAACCGCGACGCGCTTCGTTTGTTCGGCAGCTAAATAGACCCACATTCAATGCCAGTAGCCTCAGCAGTGTCTGCACATTCTTGGAGTATTCAGAAGTCTATGACTGGTATCAACGCGTTGTTCTCTAGAGGTCGTCCGCGAGTGACATTTACCCCTTGGCGAGATGACGCGTCTCCCGCATCCTGCGAGGCATGTACGCGATACGTGAAGATACACACACCGATGCCGCCCCTGTGACCCAGCCCCTGCGCGACGCCGTCCTGGTGGATGCTGCGCCCGATCTGAGCGCCGTCCTCCAGCGATACTTCGGTTTCGAGACGTTCAGACCCCTGCAGCAGCAGATCATCGACGACACCCTCGCCGGGCGGGATGTTGTCGCGCTGATGCCGACGGGCGGCGGGAAGTCGCTCTGCTACCAGTTGCCGGCGCTTGTGCGTCCGGGCCTGACGGTGGTCGTCTCGCCGCAGATCGCGCTGATGAAGGACCAGGTTGACTTCCTGCGCGGACGGGGTATCGCGGCGGCGCTGATCAACTCGACGCTGCCCCCGCAACGTCTGCAGCAGGTGGTGGATGAGCTGGACCGCGGGGTCTACCGATTGCTGTACGTGGCGCCGGAACGGCTGATGGCGCCGGGGTTCCTCGCGCGGTTGGCGCGCTGGAACGTGGCGATGTTCGCGATCGACGAGGCGCACTGCATCAGCGACTGGGGGCACGACTTCCGGCCGGAGTACCGGCAGCTCGCGGAACTGCGCCTGCGCTTCCCGGACACGCCGCTGATGGCGCTGACGGCGACGGCGAGCAACCGCGTGCGCGCCGATATCATCAAGCAACTCGGGTTGAACGACCCGGGCGTGTACGTGGCGTCGTTCAACCGCCCGAACCTGCGCTACA
>JANLRX010000307.1:0-1698 GCA_031362025.1 Chloroflexota bacterium | reverse complement strand
TCAACGGCGAGTTCTTCAGCGCCCAGCGAATGATGAACCAGTACTACCACGACGTATACATGGCTTCGCCCGAACTACTCGTCTCGTAAGGAGCTGCAAGAGCCTACCGCGCCTCTACCAGAAGGTGCCGGTCAAACCGAGCGGTTGATCCGGAAGCTTTTGGTCCGGCGCTCTCCATCCGAACAGGGTGCGCTTCGGGAAATCGCCGGGCACCCGCGACTTTGGCGGCGCCCGCTCCTCTCGCGGCAGCACTGTGCGTTTCGCTGAGGAGCGCAACTCCTTGACCCTGTACTCCACTTCATCACCCGCTATGTACATCCACATCTCGTTCCTCCTGATCTCCGTACGTCTATCGTCTCGTACGGGCGTTACCGGAGCGTTATCGGGACGTAAACGGCGGATGAACAGTCAGACATATGTTCTGTAAAGATCGCGCTAGCCGCCGGTTTGCTGAGCCTCGCGGCGTGCTTTGATGTCCAATCGCGTCTCGCGGCGCGAGTCAGGTTCCTTCGTGACGGTCGCTTCGATAGTTCTCGGCCGGACAGCCTCCCGAAATAGCTCGCGACTTCTGTATTTGGCTTCTTCAGATACGGCGTAAACCCAAAACATTGCGATCCTCCGCATGGTGGATGCCTCGCCAATGGGCAGGTTACTACCGCGTGCACTGTCACATGGCCAAGCCTCGGTGAACGGTCGGTGAACACCGCGTCCGCCCGACTTCCTGCTACAATGCGAGCCACCAAACTCCGGGAGGCGCTCTATGGTTTCGACACACGTTTACGGCGACATCCAGGCACGGGACGACTACACGCACGAACTCGGCCCCGAGCAGAACTTCAACGAGAGCATGTACTTCAACTTCTTCGATGGGCGCCAGAAGCGAGGCGGCTTCCTCCGCATCGGCAACCGGGCGAACGAGAAGTACGCCGAGGTCACGCTCTGCCTCTACGAGCCGGACGGCAGCGTGCTCTTCAACTACAAGCGCCCGGAGATCGCCACGAACGAGGCCTACGATGCCGGCGGCATGGCCTTCGAGACGATCGAGCCGCTGGTTCGCCACCGCACCACCTACAACGGTTCCGCCGTCTGGCTCGCCAAGCCGGAGCAGATGAGCGACCCCGGTCAGGCCTTCCGCGAGAACCCGCACAAGAAGGTGCGCATCGATCTCCTGCACGAAGCCGTTGGGCCTGTATACGGCTCAACCGGCGGGGATCGCGTGATCAAGGAGCCCGAGAAGGAGTTCGCGAAGGCGCACTACGAGCAGCACATGCGCGTCACCGGCACCGTCGCCATCGACGACCACACGTACGAGATCGACGCCTTCGGCCTGCGCGATCACTCCTGGGGGCCGCGCTACTGGCAGAACATCTACTCGTACCGCTGGCTCACCTGCTCCTTCGGCCCGGACCTGAACATCATGGTCTCGGAGATCCGGCCGAGTCCCGAAGCGCGCGTCGAAGGCGGCGTTGTCATCCGCGACGGCGTCCTCAACCGGATCGAGCGCCTGGAGATCGAATCACAGTTTGACGACGACCAGCCGTTCCACCGCTCGATGAAGGCTGATCTCCACCTCGACAACGGCGACACCGTTACCGTCGAGGGCAAGGTGCTGGGGTTCATTCCGCTCCGCAACCGCCGCGAGGGCCACGTCACCCACATCGGCGAGGGGATGACCGAGTACACCTGCCTCGGCAAGAC
>JANLRX010000026.1:0-2533 GCA_031362025.1 Chloroflexota bacterium | reverse complement strand
GTCGATGACCTCGCCGAAGTCGCAGAATGGGATCTCGTTCACGACGCGGCGGGTGTTGTCGCGGTCGAAGGCTCCCCAGCCGCCGTTCGCGGACTGCATCCCGAGGAGCCACTGCTTGCCGCGTTCGATCGCCCGCAGTTTGGCGCGCTCGTCGGGTAGCCGGACGCGAGCGAGAGCGATCAGGACTTCGGCGGTGTCGTCGGTGTCGGGGTAGAGGTCGTTCTCGAACTCGAAGGACCACCCGCCGGGCTCGACGCCCTTGGCGTGGACCTGCCAGTCGCCGCCGGTGAGTACTTGTTCGCGGATCAACCAGCGGGCGGCGAGCTGGAGGGCGGGATGATCGGGCGGGAGGCCGGAGTCGAGGAGGGCGATCATGGCGAGTGCGGTGTCCCAAACGGGCGAGAGGCAGGCCTGCGGGTTGAACGTGCGCTCATCCTCGATCGCCCATCCGCCAGAGGCGGAGAAACCTTCGATTCCGCGGCGCATGACGGGGTGGTCGTTGGCGTAGCCGCGGAGGTTGAGCGCGATGAGCGAGTACACCCACGGAGGTTGGATGCCGCCCCAGGATCCGTCGGCCTCCTGGTGGGCGACGATCCAGTCTTCGGCGGCCTGGAAGGCGCGTTCGCGGAGAGGAGCCACCGACAAGCGATCGTAGCGGCGGAGGATGCCGTCGGCTTCGTGGAAGAAGCGACGCCAGGAGGCGCCGGCCGGCTTCGGCGGGGCGTAGTCGATCTCGTCGCGCGGAGCCGGGTACAGCTCGTCGATGCGGGCGGAGTCGGGGACGGGGCAGACCGGGCGCTCGGTGAGGATGATGAGCATCGGGACGATGGTGGCACGGGCCCAGGAGGCGAAGTCGTAGATGTTCAGGGGGAACCAGTGCGGCAGGAACATCAGCTCCGGCGGCAGGACGGGGACGCCGCGCCAGTCCCACTGCCCGAAGAGGGCGAGCCAGATCTTAGTGAAGACGCGCACGTTCTGGACGCCGCCCTGAGAGACGACCCAATCGCGAGCGCTGCGCATGGCCGGTTCATCGGCGGAGGCACCGGCGAGCTTGAGCGCGAAGTAGGACTCGACGGTGGCGTTCAGGTCGGGTGGGCCGCCGTGGTAGATCGCCCAGGTGCCGTCGGGGCGCTGCTGGCTGCTGATGTAGTTCGTGACCTTGGTCCAGCGGGCGTCGTCGCGGATACCGAGGAAGTGGGTTAGGAGCAGGTACTCGGCGGCCATGCAGACGTTGGTCTCCAGCTCGCCGACCCAGTAGCCGTCCGGGTGCTGGGTGCGGAGGAAGTAGTCCTGCGAGCGGCGAATCGCCTCATCGAGCGCCGATTGGGCGACTCCATCCTTTGCCGCGAGCGTCATCGGCGTTCGGGGGTTGGTATCGACAGGTCGGTCAGTAGGGGAACGAAAGTGGCGAGGAACGTCCCGAGATTGCCCAGCGCCAGCCGCGAGTTCTGCGCGATGGCAGAGAGTTGCGCGCCATTCTCCGGGTGCTCCCTCAGAAAAGCGAGGACCTTCTCCTGATCGAGAGTGCCGTCGGGGCGCATGGCGCCGATGTTCGGCAGGGTGTCCGCGGACGCGTCGGAGATCGCGCGGACGGCGGCGAAGGGCAGTCCGCGCTTCGAAGCGGCGGCGGCGATCCAGAAGCTCTCCATCTCGACGATGTCGTGTGACTTCCAGGCGTGGTGAGCGGCTTTTTCGGCCGGGCCCCAGGCGGCTTCGTCGACGGTGAGCGAGGTGCCGGTGCGCACGGCGAGATCGGAGGTCTCGGCGGTCTGGAGCGCGGCGTTGAGGAGGGTCCGATCGGCGTAGATGCTCTGGGCTGAGTCAGCGTGGCGGTGAGATTCGTGGTCGACGTGGGTGCAGATGACGACATCGCCGACCTCAATCCCGGGTTCAAGTCCGCCGGCGAGGCCTACGGACAGGACCACGGTGGGGGAGAACCTGGCGAGCGCCGCATCCGCCGCGACTTGCGCTGCCTCACGGCCGATTCCGGTCTGACAGACGAAGGAGCCTTCGCCGGGGAAGACGGTGGCACCGGGGATAGTCACCTTGTCGCCGTTGCGTGTCCATTCGGGGCAGGCCAGCGCTTCCGACTCCATCGCGGCGAAGATGCCGATCATTTTGAGAGCACGCCTTTCGGGCGGATGGAGCGCCAGGCGAGTTCGGCGAGGGCTTTCGGGCTGGCCATCGCCTCCTGGATCGCGGAGCCTTCGTAGCCGCAGTGCATCATGCAGTTGTCGCAGCGGGGGTCGCGGCCGAAACCGTAGGCCTTCCAGTCCGTCTCCATCAACTCCGGGAAGGTGGCAACGTGCTCGTCGGCGATGAGGTAGCAGGGCTTGCGCCAGCCGGCGGGCGTGTACGTGGGAGTGGTCCACTGGGTGCACTCGTACTCGCGCTTGCCGGTGAGGAAGTCCAGGTACAGGGGGTTGTTGTAGAAGCGGATCCCGTCGCGGCAACCGTCGAAGATGCGGCGGAAGAAGGACCGCGCCTCCTCGCGCTGGAGGAAGATGTCGTGGTGCGCGACTTCCTTGTACTG
>JANLRX010000001.1:0-6220 GCA_031362025.1 Chloroflexota bacterium | reverse complement strand
CACCTTGTCGCCTACCTTGAGTTCATCGAAGCGAAAATCTGAGACGGCAGAGTGATGAAAGAACCAATTTGGCTGTCCTGGCTCACCATCGGCTATGAAGCCGTAGCCCTCCTTCAGGGCCTGTACTGTCCCCGTCCGTTCGGTGCCGACCTGCGCAGTAGTCTGAGTTTGACTGGTTGGCTGGTCGGGAGAAGCCGTGGGTGCGGGGGCGGACAGAGCTGACGTCTGAACGGCCGGGACATCGGTCGCGGGTCGGGACGGTTGTGCGGGAGGATCCATGGGTCGAGGCTGAATGAATAGGTCCCTTATCATAGGATCCGACTTTGCCGTTCGGTCATCGATGACTGTGTTCATCATGATCGGATAGGTCACTTCCTCGAGGAGAGACTGCGCGGTGCGCGTGGTTCTTTGATTCCCCTCCTGATCAACGTATTCGAAGTCCCAACCCAGCAGCATCACTCGCGTTCCGAGAGTGTTAAGTTTCCTTACGAGCGCAAGGTAATCCCCATCTCCGGCAATCAGCACCAGAACGCTGAATCGCTTATAAACGGCGAGTTCGAAGGCCTCCAGCGCGAGCCACACATCGATTCCCTTTTCTTGCTTTCCGACCTGTTGGGGGAGGTAGTGGGTAACCACTCCCGTTCGCATGAGCACATCCTCAAAGGTTCGCTCCGCTAACAGACGACCCCGCTGGTCAACGGCTTGAGCACTGAATCTGCCCCGGAAGTAGTGAGCGTCCACGACCTGGCAATACCGTTCATCCACGTTTTCCGCTTCGGCGACTTTCCGAATTGCGAACCTGTGAATGCCGTCGATCGACAACCTTGCCTTTCGGGTGTGGTAGTAACAATAGTAATCACTTACGACTGAAAAGAAGCCTCCGTCATAGAAGACCCCGATACGAGTCAGTCTGGAATCTGGTAGAACCACGGCGCACCCCCCTGAAACGTGATTGTCTTAGCTTAGTCCTCCAGCGTGCTCGTGTCGCCTTCAGGCAACCCCAGCTCGCGCGCCTTCAGCAGCCGCCGCATGATCTTCCCGGAGCGCGTCTTCGGCAGCGAATCGATGAACTCGATCTCGCGTGGCGCCACGCCCGCTCCCAGCTTCTCGCGCGCGAAGCGGATCAGCTCGCGGTGCAGCTTCTCCGTCGGTTCGTAGCCGTCCTTTAGCGCCACGAACGCCTTCACGATCTCCATCGCCACCGGGTCCGGCTTCCCGATCACACCCGCCTCCGCCACTGCCGGGTGCTCGATCAGCGCGCTCTCCACCTCGAACGGCCCGACCAGGTGGCCCGCCGTGTTGATCACATCGTCCGCGCGCCCCACGAACCAGAAGTACCCGTCCTTGTCCATCCGCGCCTTGTCGCCGGTGATGTACCACCCCTTGTTGAACCGCGAATCGTAATACTCCTCGCGCTTCCAGTACGTCCTGAACATCGAAGGCCAGCCCGCCCGCAGCGCCAGGTGTCCTTCCTCGCCCGCCGGCAGCTCGTTGCCATCGTCGTCGATGATCCCTGGCTGGATGCCTGGGAACGGCCGACCCATGCTGCCCGGACGGATCTCCTGCACCGGGTAGTTCGCGATCATGATCGAGCCCGTCTCCGTCTGCCACCAGTTGTCGTGGAAAGGCAGGCCCAGCGCCTTGTCGCTCCACACCACCGCCTCTGGGTTCAGTGGCTCGCCCACCGACATCGTGTACCTCAACGACGACAGATCGTGCTTCTTCGGCACCTCGTCGCCGGCCTTCATCAGCATCCGGATAGCAGTGGGCGCCGTGTACCAGACTGTCACCTTGTACTTCTCGATCATCGAGTACCACGTGTTCGCGCTGAACCCGCCCTCGTACACCAGGCTCGTCACGCCGTTGCTCCAAGGCGCGAACATCCCGTACGAGGTGCCTGTCACCCACCCCGGGTCCGCCGTACACCAGTAGATGTCGTCCTCGTGGAAGTCGAGCACGTACTTGCCCGTCGCGTACTGCCCGATGATCGCGTTGTGCACGTGCGCCGCGCCCTTCGGCTTCCCCGTAGTGCCGGACGTGTAGTGCATCACGGAGTAGTCCTCAGTGTCCGTATCCACCGTCTCGAACTCGTCCGACTGCCCCGCGATCGCCTCGTCCCACAGCACGACTCCGCCGCTCGCCTCCGCCGAGGTCCGCCTCGTCACGAGCACCACCTTCTCCAGCGCCGGCAATTCCGCTCGGATGTGCGCGACCTTCGCCCACAACTCCGGGCTCGTCACCAGAACTTTCGCGCCGCTGTCCTCGAGACGGTCCTTCACCGCGTCCGGCCCAAACGCCGAGAACAGCGGTCCGATCACCGCGCCCAGCTTCAGCGTCCCGAACACCGTGAAATAGCACTCCGGGAGCCGCTCCAGGAACACGAAGACGCGGTCGCCCTTCTCGACACCCAGCGCCCGCAGGCCGTTCGCCGCCTTGTTCGCGCCCTTCGTCATCTCCTCGAACGTGTACGTCTCTTGCTCGCCGGACTTCCCCTCCCACAGCATCGCTGGCTTCGTGCGGCGCTCCGTCTTCAGGTGCCGGTCCAGGCACTCGTACGCCATGTTCAACCCGCCACCGAGTGTCCCGTCGAGCTCGGCGCGCATCTTCTCCCACGTGAGCTGCTCGCGTGCCTCGTCATAGTTCCAGAGGTTGGGCTTCACCAGGAAGCTGTCGTACGGGGGCTTCGGGATCGGGGCGTAGTCCATGGCGGTCTCCTTCTTCGGCTCGGCGAGCACTAATCTAGCGCAGCGCGGCGCCCGTTGAACAGGGGAGCGGCATTTGTTCGCGCGCCATTTGTTCGCGCGCACATAATGAACCTATCATTGAACGGGGCCGTATTACCCCAGGAGGCATGAAATCCTAGAGATCGGTGGCGTCAGCGTACTCCTCGCGTTTGTCGCGGGTCTGCTTTCTGTGCTCTCGCCGTGCGTCCTCCCGCTCGTCCCCGCCTACCTCGGCTACCTCACCGGCGCGTCTCTTGAAGCCACTTCCGCCCAGTCCACCGTCGCCATGTCCAGCGGCGGAGGAGCGGTCGCCGTGGCCAGCGGCCCTCCCGCGGCTCCGGCCCGAGCGCCTTCTCCTTTCTTGCACTCACTGGCGTTTGTCTCCGGCTTTTCCTTCGTCTTCGTCTCCTTCGGTATCTCCATCGGGATATTGGGCTACTTCCTGAGAGACAACCAGGACTACATCCTGAAAGCGTCCGGGACACTTCTGATCATCATGGGCCTGCACCTGGCCGGAGTCATTACCATCCCGTTTCTCGACCAGGAGCGCCGGCTCGATATGGGGCGAGGGACGCGCGTCGCCTACACACGCTCGTTCCTTGTCGGCTCGACTTTCGCCGCCGGCTGGAGCCCCTGTATCGGCCCCACTCTCGGCGCCATCTTCGCTCTCGCCATCTCCAGCGACAAAGTGCTCTCGGGGGGCGTGTTGTTGTCCGTCTACTCGGCGGGGCTGTCTGTGCCATTTATCGCGATGGGCCTCGCCTACAACTCCGTTAAACCGCTATACAACCGCATCAAGCGCTACATCGGGATCATCAACTTCCTCAGCGGTGCCCTTCTCATCGTCGTCGGCATCCTTGTCTTCACCGATAGCCTCGTGAACCTGAACCAGGCCTTCAACTTCGGCTTCCTCAACGACGTCTCGGCAGGAGCCTGATGACCGGCTCCAGCCCCCGCACCCTCCGCGAACGCCTCGTCGCGCTCGCTGGACTCGCTGTCGTCGTTGGCGTAGCGCTTGGCCTCCTCTACGTAGCGGGCGCCTTTAGCTCTGGCGGCGACGCCCGAGCGGCCGAACTGCTCGATACCCCGGTCCCGTCCGGTCTCGGTGACATCGAAGTCGGCCCGCAGGCTGGCAAGCTCGCCCCCGACTTCGAGATCTCTGACTTCGACGGCGACCGTCATCGCCTGAGCGACTTCCGCGGCCAGGTCGTCTACCTGAACTTCTGGGCCACCTGGTGCGTCCCCTGCCAGGCCGAACTCCCCGACATCGCTCGCCTCCAGGAGGAGTACGGCGACCAGCTCGCCGTGATAGCGGTTAACCGCGGCCAGTCCACCGGAAACGCCCGCGACTTCTTCGCCGATGTTCCGACCCTCGACGGGAGCGAGGGCGTAAGCTTCACCGTCAACGGCCTGGACCCCGACGAGCGCGTCTACGACCGCTACCTCACGCTCCCCGTCCAGGCCATGCCCATCAGCGTCATCATCGACGCGCGCGGCGTCGTCACCCAGCTTGCCAACGGCCAGCTACGCTACGACGATATGCAGGAGGCCGTCGAAATGGCCCTGACCAACGAGCAGCAGTGATGACCGAAACACACGAACTTATCGAACTCTCGCGACGCTGGATGGATGCCTGGCGTCGGCGCGACACTGCGCTTCTTGGCGAGATCCTCGCGCCCGAATTCACTCTCGTGAGTTCTCTAAGTACCGAGCCGATGTCGCGCGCGGACTGGCTGAGGTACGCGCTCGGGGATTACGTATGCGAATGGTTCGAATATGACCGCTGTGATGTGAAGGATGCTGGCGACGCTGCCGTCATCACTTCGTGGTACCGCCAGAAAGCGTCGGTTGGGGGCACCGATCGTAGCGGTCAGTTCCTTCTTACAGACGTTTGGGTGCGCCGCGACGGCAAGTGGCAGGTGATTGCACGCCACTCCAGTCATTTGGGCGGTTTGTAGGAGCGATAACATATACTTAGCCTTGCACAGTAGACCTATAGGAGGAAGCCCATGAGGGACGTCGCAATCGCCGGCGCTGGCATGACCAATTTCGGTAAATTCCTGGACCGCTCGATGAAAGACATCGCGCGCGAAGCCGTGCAGGGAGCTCTCGACTCCGCCGGCATCGGTAAGGAGAAGCTCAACGTCGCCGTCGTCGGCAACGCCACCGCTGGCCTCATCACCGGTCAGGAGATGATCCGCGGCCAGGTCGCCCTCCGCGACATGGGCATCGGCGGCATCCCGATCATCAACACCGAGAACGCCTGCGCCAGCTCCTCCACCGCCTTCCACGTCGCCTGGATGTATGTCGCCTCCGGCATGTACGACATTGCGCTCGCCGTCGGCATGGAGAAGCTCTACCACGAAGACAAGACACGCTCCTTCAAGGCGATCGGTTCGGCCGTGGACGTCGAGTGGGTGCAGGAGATGCAGGCTCGCGCCGCCGAAGCCAAGGAAAAAGAGAAGCAAGACAACCCCGACGTCGCAGAAGGAGCCGGTGAGAAGCGCTCCATGTTCATGGATTTCTACGCCGCCTTCGCGCGCTCCCACATGGCCAAGTACGGCACCACCAAGGAGCAGTTCGCCCGCATCGCCGTGAAGAACCATTTCCACGGCTCCCTCAACCCTAAGGCCCAGTACCGCGAGGTCTACTCGCTCGAAGACGTCCTCGCCTCACCGCCTGTCGCGGAACCGCTCACCCGCCTCATGTGCTCCCCCATCGGCGACGGTGCAGCCGCCACGATCCTCTGCTCGCCGGAGATCGCCCGCCAGCTCACCACCAAGCCGGTCTGGGTCAAAGCCTCCGTCCTCGGCTCCGGCTTCGACCGTGGCCCCGGCGAGCCTGACGTCACCGTCACCGTGTCCCGCAAGGCATATGAGATGGCCGGCGTCGGCCCCGAAGACCTGAACGTCATCGAGTGCCACGACGCCTCCGCCCCCGCCGAACTCGTGCTCTACGAAGAGCTCGGTCTCTGCGCGCCCGGCGAAGGCGGCAAGCTCATCGACTCCAAAGCCACCTACTTCGATGGCCCGATCCCGGTGAACCCCAGCGGCGGCCTCATCTCCAAGGGCCACCCCATTGGCGCCACCGGCGTCGCCCAGATCTATGAAATCTTCACCCAGCTCCGCGGCGAGGCCGGCGACCGCCAGGTCAAGAACCCCAAGGTCGGACTCACCGAAAACGGCGGCGGTATGGTCAAGGGCGACCCGGCCGCCCTCGCCGTCCACATCCTGTCGGTGTAGGCGCGCCCTATTGGTATTCACTCGAATAACAGTAGATCCCGCCCAAATGGCGGGGGCACCATGCATTCGACATCGTCGGATTCCAGTTGCTCTTGTCGTTGGCCTACTGGCGGAGGGGATGCCAGAACAGGAAATACTTGAGTCGTACCCGGATCTTGAGCGGGAGGACATTCGCGAGGCTCTACTGTACGCAGCCGAAACTGTGGCCAATGGGGGGAAATTGCCGGAGATAGAAGTGTGAAGCTGCTCATCGAC
>JANLRX010000512.1:0-7353 GCA_031362025.1 Chloroflexota bacterium | reverse complement strand
GAGCGGTGGCGGCGGCCCGAAGCGGTCCACCATCTCCTGCCCGATCTCGCTCACGGTCTCGGGCGTTTCGGCGACGCTCAGGCGCTGGTAGAGGGCGAGGCGCAGGTTGATGTCCGGCACGTAGGACGGCGGCAGGTGCGCGGAGAGCGGGAGATCGATGCTAACGTCGGGTGCGTCCTGCTCCGGCGGCGGGACTTCGCCGCGCATCATCGCCCGGAAGCGCTCGACGGCGTTGTGCAGGAGCTTCACGTAGAGGTCGAAGCCGATCTGCGCCATGTAGCCGCTCTGCTCCGCGCCAAGGATGTTGCCGGCGCCGCGGATCTCCAGGTCCCGCAGCGCGATCTGGAAGCCGGCGCCAAGCTCCGTCGCCTCGAAGATGGTCTGGAGGCGCATCTTGGCGGTCTCCGTCATGCGGCCGGCCTTGTCGAAGAGCAGGTAGGCGTAGGCGCGGTGGGCGCTGCGGCCGACCCTTCCCCGGAGCTGGTACAACTGCGCGAGCCCGAGCTTGTTGGCCTGGTTCATGATGATCGTGTTGACGTTCGGGATGTCGAGGCCGGACTCGATGATCGTAGTGCAGACGAGGACGTCGAGGTTAGCGTGCGTGAACTCCTCCATCACCCGGGCCAGCTCGTGCTCGTCCATCTGGCCGTGGCCTATACCGACGCGCGCCTGGGGGACGATCTCGCGCACCTTCTCCGCGATCCGGTCGATGTTATGGACGCGGTTGTGCACGAAGTACACCTGCCCGCCGCGCTCCAGCTCGCGCACCACCGACTCGTGGACGATGCGTTCGTCGAACTCCAAAACGTAGGTCTTAATCGGCAGGCGCTCCTCCGGCGGCGTCTCCATCGTGGACATATCGCGGATGCCGCCAAGCGCCATGTATAGGGTGCGCGGGATTGGCGTGGCGGAGAGCGTGAGGACGTCAACCTCGCGGCGCATCTTCTTGAGCGCTTCCTTGTGCGCGACCCCGAACCGCTGCTCCTCGTCGACGATAACGAGGCCGATGTCCTTGAACCTGACGTCCTTCTGCACTAGCCGGTGGGTGCCGATGATGATGTCGAGCCCGCCTTCCGCCAGCGACTCGACGATCTGCTTCTGCTCCTGGTCCGTGCGGAAGCGGGAGATCATCTCGATGCGGACGGGGAACGCGGCCAATCGCTCCTTGAACGTGTTGTAGTGCTGCTGGGCGAGAACGGTCGTTGGGACGAGCACTGCCACCTGCTTGCCGTCCATCACGGCCTTGAACGCGGCCCGGATCGCCACCTCCGTCTTGCCGTAGCCGACGTCGCCGCAGACGAGCCGGTCCATCGGGCGGGACGCTTCCATATCGGCCTTGACAGCGTTGATCGCGGTGATCTGGTCCGGTGTTTCGACGTAGGGGAAGGCGGCCTCCATCTCGGCCTGCCAGGGCGTGTCCGGCGGGAATGCGTGGCCGGGGAGCGCTTCGCGGGCGGCGTACAGGGCGAGCAGCTCCTTGGCGAGGATCTGGACGGCGCGGCGGGCGCGGGACTTGGCGCGGGCCCACTCACCGCTCGTCAGACGGGTCATCGAAGGCGCGCGGTCGGACGGGCCGATGAAGCGCGAGACTCGGTCCACCTGGTCGGTCGGGACGAAGAGGCGGTCGCCCTCGGCGTAGTGCAGTTCGAGGTACTCGCGCTCGTGGCCGTCGACGGTGCGCTGGATGAGGCCCGCGAACTTGCTGATGCCGTGGTCGATGTGGACGACGTAGGTGCCGGGGACAAGCTCCGCCAGGAAGGCTTCGCGGTTCACGGACTTGCGGGGCGGAGCTCGGCGCTGCTTGGTGAACCCGAACACCTCGCTGTCCGTCATCAGCGCTACGTTGCCGCCGTCGAGGTCGAGCTTCCAGCCGTCCGCGAGCGAACCCTGGACGAGTGTGACGAGCGGCGGCTCCTCCGGGATCTCGAGCATGACAGAAGCGGGCTGGTTCTGCTCCACGAACAGTTCCGAGAGCCGAGCCGACTGTTGGGTGACGATGATCGTGCGGTTGCCGGTCTGCGACTCGCGGATCGTATCGAGGACGAGCTTGCGGAGCTGGCCGCCGTACGCCGGCGGGGCGCTGAACGGCGGGCGGATGGCGTCGCCCTGCTCTGGCATCGCCCACCGCGCAAGGCTGAGGACGCGGGGCGCTCGTTCGATGCGCTCGCGCAGGCTAGGCCAGTCCTCGAACGGGCGAGGCAAGCCCTTCGGGATCTCGTTGCGCTCTTCGAGTTCGGTGCGGCTTGCTTCGGCTTCCTGCGCCTCCTCGTCGAGCGCCTCCTGGATGTCGGGCTCTTCGTCGATCACAAGAAGGCCGCCCGCGGGCAGGTGATCGAGGAGCGTGGCGGGCGCGAAGAACTGCACGTAGAAATCGCGGTCGGGGAAGGACATGCCGTCGCGGAGGTACGAGAGGTCTTCTTCGAAGCGAGCGCGGTTCTCCGCAAGCAAGCGGCTGAAGTTCAGACCTTCCAGCAGCTCGATACCCTTGGCCACGGCGTCGGGGAGCATCTCGTGGGCGGGGCCGATCTCAACTTCATCGAGGGTACGGACAGTGCGCTGCGTTTCGATGCTGAAGTGGCGGATGCTGTCGATCTCGTCGCCGAAGAACTCGATGCGGACGGGGTCGGGGCTCGTCGGCGAGAAGACGTCGACGATGCCGCCGCGGTGGCTCACCTCGCCTGCCTGCTGAACGATCGGCTGCGGCCGGTAGCCGAGGACGTCGAGGGCGGCGAGAAGCTCGTCCTCCATGTCCATCGATTCGCCCTTGCGCACGGTAAGCATTCCGCCCTTCGTATCGTCCGGCGAGAGCGTGCGCTGCGAGATGCCGAGTGCGGAGGCGACCACAACGACCGGTTCGTTGCTGGCCAGGGCGGCGACGGATGCGAGGCGGTCTCGCACAACCTCAAGCGAGGGGGCGAGGCGCTCGTACGGCATCGGGTCGCGCTCCGGGAAGTGGAGCACGGTGCGGGCGTCGCCGAGCCAGGCAGCAAGCTCCTCGGCGAGCGATTGGGCGCGCAGTGGCCGCGACGTGATGATGAGCACCGGCGCCGGGTAATCACGCAGCGTAGTGGCCAGTGCGGCGGGCTTGGCGGCGTCACCGAGGCCGGCCGTCAGGCGCACAGAATCGCCGGCGAGCCGCTCGTGCAGATCCCAGAATCCGTCCGCCTTTTCGATTGTCTTGTGCAGTCCGCTAAGGTCCATTCGCTCCTGCCGAACAACGCTTTAAGGGGCCACCGGCGTGCCGAGGCCCCTGCTTTTGTATTCGGTTGTATGCCTATTGTACCGCGATTACCCCGCCAGCCGCTCCGTAATGGCAGTGACCACGCTCCAGTTTCGCGTCGTCACTCGGACCTTGAGCTTCGATTCGATGAGGACGCCCGGTTGGCCGTATCGCGTGCCGACGAGGTGCGGGATCGAGAACACTTCGCGGTCCGTCACGGATAGCACTTCGAGGTCGCCGTTAGTGGTGGTCCGCGGCAGTTCGCGGTCGGACGGTTGGCGGAGGAACGTTACGAAGCGGTGGTTGTCGGGCGTGTCGTCGCTGGCGAAGGGTTGGGAATCGACGATGCGCTGCATATCGGCGCGAGAACGCAGCATCACGGTGATGTCCCCGCCGGTCATCTCGTTGAGCATCTTTTCGATCTTTGCGGCGAGCTTCTCTTCGTTCTTCTCGGGCGACTCGAAGAGGACGTTGCCGGACTGCACGTAGGTGGTGACGGATCCGAAGCCGAGGCCCTCGCAAGCAGTCCGGAGGTCGGCCATGCGGATGATGTTCTTGCCGCCGACGTTGATCGCGCGGAGGAAGGCGACGTACTTCACTTGTTGTAGCGGTTCATCGCCACGGTGACGCCCTCTGTGAGCATCAGCTCGACGGCGTCGCAGGCACGGCCGACGGCGTCTTGCAGCGTCTTCGCCTGCTCCGGCGTGGGATTGCCGAGCACCCATGGGGCGACGTGCTCGGGGTCCCAGGTGGGCTCGCCTTCGACGTGCGGGCGGCCGATGCCAACGCGGATGCGCGGGAAGTCGCGGCTGCCAATGGCCTCGATGACGGAGCGGATGCCGTTGTGGCCGCCGTGGCTGCCGTTCGCCTTGATGCGGATCCGGCCCATCGGCAGGTCCAGCTCGTCGTAAATGACGCAGACGTGCTCCGGGGAGATGCCGTTTCGTTTCATCGCCGGCCCGACCGCATTGCCGCTCAGGTTGACGTACGTGCGCGGCTTGAGTAGCACCACCTCGACGCCGCAGATCTCGCCCTCGCCAATCGTGGCCAGCGTCTTCGCCTTAATGTTGACGCCATGCAGGCGGGCGAGACGGTTGATGCACCAGTAGCCGACGTTATGCCGGTTGTGAGAGTACTCCGGCCCGGGATTGCCCAGGCCCACGATCAACCAGCGGTCGGCGGCGGGCACGGTTACAGGGTACCGGTTGGAGGGGACAGGTTACAGGTGGCGGGCGCGAAAAAAGGTTCTACGCCGCGTTCTTGGTGGTGGTGCGGATGCAGCGGGTGCAGATCTTGAGTCGCACCGGGACGCCGTTGATTACGAACGTCTTGTTCTGCACGTTAGCCTTGAACGTGCGGTTGGTGCGCGGCGCCTTGCGCTCCCAGCGGCCGGAGTGCTTGTGCCTGATATTGTGGCCGAAGCCGGTGTGCTTATTGCAGATGTCACACTTTGCCATGAGTTGTTTTACCTTTACCCAGAATATAGGCACTGCTAGAATTGCGCCCCGAGCATGGTAGCATTCAGCGCTCTTCCGGGGCAACCGAACGCTATCTGAGACGCTCGTTTCGCTATGACAGATGACACCCCGGTAATCGCGCTCTCAGGGCCCGGGCTGCGCGATATGTTCGAGGCCGCGACGGCTTGGCTGGAACGCAACCGCGAGCAGGTGAACGCGATCAACGTCTTCCCGGTGCCCGATGGCGACACCGGCACGAACATGTACCTGACGATGCGCTCCACGATGGAAGAAGCGCTGCGCTGCGAAGACGAGGGCGCCGGCGCGATGATGGCGGCGATGGCCCACGGCGCGCTGATGGGCGCACGCGGCAACTCCGGCGTGATCCTTTCGCAGATACTGCGCGGCGTCGCGCGGGCGATGGAGGGCGCGGAAGAGGCCGACGCACAGGTGATCGCCTCGGCGCTGCTGGAAGGTTCGGAGGCGGCGTATCGCGCGGTCACCAAGCCGACCGAGGGCACGATCCTTACGGTCTCGCGAGAAGCAGCGGAGGGCGCCGTCGCCGCTGCGAATGGTGCGACGCCGGACCTCCAGACTCTGTTCAAAGCAACGGTGGCGGCGGCGCAGGAGAGTGTGGCGCGGACGCCCGACCTTTTGCCGGTGCTGAAGCAGGCGGGTGTCGTGGACGCGGGCGGGCAGGGGTACTGCGTGCTGCTGGAAGGGATGCTGAAGCACCTCCGGGGCGAGACGGTAGAGGCGGACGTGGCCGCAGCGGGTTCAGTGGAGCAGAGCTGGCTCGCCGTTGTGGAACAGCGACACGAAGCCGAAGCCTCGCCCTATGGCTACTGCGCCGAGGTGCTGGTGCAAGGAACGGACCTGGACGTCGATGCGACGCGGGAGAAGGTGCTGGCTCTGGGCGACTCGGTGCTCGTCGTGGGCGACGAACTGTTACTGCGCATCCACGTGCACACGGACGACCCCGGCGGCGTGCTGCGGATCGGGACGGACGCCGGCGCCATCCTCCAGGTGAAGATCGACAACATCAACAAGCAGGCGGAGAGCTTTGTCGAGCGCCACCACGCCGGGCCCGCGGTACCCGAAGCGGGCGTGCCGTAAGCGGGCTACTCCTGCGTGGCGGTGGCCTCGGGCGATGGGCTCGCGGCGGTGTTCCGGGATACGGGCGCAACGCACGTCGTCTCCGGCGGGCCGACGATGAACCCGAGCACGAAGGAGCTGCTGGATGCGATCGAGGCCTGCCCCTGCGATGACGTGATCGTGCTGCCGAACGACAAGAACATCATCATGGCGGCGGAGCAGACCGTGCCGATGACGACGAAGCGCGTGCACGTCGTGAAGTCGCGCTCGGTGCCGCAGGGCCTCGCCGCGCTGCTTGCCGTGAACCCGGAAGCTGGCGCCGAAGAAAACGCCCAGGCGATGGAAGACGCACTGCCCTCCGTGCGAACCGTGGAGATCACGCGCGCCGTCCGCAGCACCACGCTCAACGGCGTGACCATCGCCGAAGGGCAAGCGATCGCTGTGGTGGACGATGAGTTGAAGTTGGCGGCCGCGTCGCCGGAGGACGCTGCGGTGGAAGCGCTCTCCGCGCTCGTTGGCGGAGGCAGCGCGCTAGTCACGCTGTACTACGGAGCGGAGACGACGGAGGAGCAGGCGGAGGGCCTGGCGAGCCGCCTGCGGGAGATGCTCGCGGGTCACGACGTTGATGTTGTGTACGGTGGGCAGCCGCACTACCAGTACATCGCTTCGCTGGAGTAGCCGCGGCAGGCTAGCTCGTAGCGAGGATCGCCAGGAACATTGCGGGCGTGACGATCTCGATCCCCTCGTACTTCCCTAGATCCAGCAGGTCGCGATCCCCGGAGATAATATAGTCTGCCTCACCGGCGACGACGGCTTCGAGGACACGGTTGTCGGGGGGATCGGCAATCACGCTGAGGCTCTCCGCCGGATCGACCATCGTGACCGCTGATTCCATGTCCTTGATGAACCGGTCCACCTCTTCCGGCGGCGTGATCAGCCGCCTTGTTACTCTCGGACGGGAGAGAACCTTTTTCAACTCAGCAAGCAACGGCGGCGAAGTGATTGCCTGAAAGTGGCGACGGACTCCGGCTTGCACGACCTGGTCGGGTGAGCTGCCTGGACGGAGGACGGCGCTTATGATGATGTTAGTGTCGATTACCGCTCTCAAGCGGCAGAGGCATTCTTATTCTTGGACTTGGCCGCTCGGACTTCGCGTATTGCCAGTTCAATGTCTCTCTCGATTTCCTCAGCAGGAACATCCTTATTGAATTCCTGGTTCGCTCGCATGAATTCAAAGATCCGCTCCCGGGCCTGCTCGATACTCTGATAGCGGCTCTCGGGAATTACGACGCCCATCACCTTGCCGCCCCGCTCGATGACGACCTCGTCGCCTCGGTAGAGTACCCCGTCGAGGAGTTCGCCTAGCTTCTTGCGGGCCTCAACAGCCGTAACACGCCTCTTCATTTCGTTACCCCAATCGATATGACTGTGTAGATATCATGACCAGTATGATCATAGCAGTTATTGGCGCCCCTCGCATCATGACCAGCGGCTGATATACTGACCGGCAAGGAAGGAGCCCCACCTTGCCTGTAGGTATCGTTACGGACAGCACGACCGACCTGGCCCCGCAGATCGCGG
>JANLRX010000498.1:0-1942 GCA_031362025.1 Chloroflexota bacterium | reverse complement strand
CGGCGCGGCGGCGGCGGTTAACTTCCTGGCGTCATTGTCAACAGGCGCAACGCGACGCGAACGGTTGGTCAAGACATTCGCAGCTTTGCACGAACGCGGGCAGGCGCTGTTCAAACGCTTGTGGAACGGCTTGCAGGCGATTGACGGCGTAACCGTCTTCGGCCCCGGCCCCTGGTATCCCGATGACAGCCCGTCCACCGTCGCCGTCGGCTCGAACAGGTGGCGGATGTTGTACTCCACCCCCGTCACGCCTGTCGTCGAGCGCTCGATCCCGTACGCGCCAAGCGTCGCCGCGTGCTCCTGCGGCAGCTTCTCGACGGCCGCGCGCTCATCCGCTGTCGGCGGGCGCACGTCGTCGTAGAACCCCTCGATTTGGATGCGCTCGTCCGGGCCCTTGATTGAGTTCAGGGCCCAGACCAGTCGCCACGCCGCGTTCGGGAACACCGTCCCGTACGACGAGTGCGCATCGTGCGTGATCGACTCCACCTGCAGCTCTACGTACAGCAGTCCCTTCACCCCGAGCGTGATCATCGGCAGGCCTTCCCAGGTCACGCCGCCGCCTTCCCAGATGCAGGCGTCGGCGGCGAGCAGCTCCTTGTGCCGCTCCACGAACGCCTCCATCCCCGGCGAGCCGATCTCTTCGTCGCCCTCGATGCAAAACTTCACGCCGCACGGCAGGTCGCCGCGCACCTCGCGCCACGCTTTGATCGCCGCGAACCGCGCCGCCACGTTGCCCTTGTTGTCAAACGTGCCGCGCCCGTAGAGCTTGCCGTCCTTCAGCACCGGCTCGAACGGCGGCGTCTTCCAGAGTTCCAGCGGCTCCTCCGGCTGCACGTCGTAGTGGTCGTAGAACATCATCGTCTTCGGCGAGGTGCCCTTCGCCTCCGCGTACACCACCGGCTGCGCGGGCGGTCCCTCCGGCTTGTCGATGATCTGCACCTCGAACCCGAGGCCCTTCAGCTCGCCCGCCACCCAGTCCGCCGTCTCGCGGATCATCCGCCCTTGCGCGCTCACCGTCTCGAACCGGCACAGCTCGATCAGCTTCTGGACCGCCTCATCGTGGTGGTCATCGATGTACTTGAAGATGTCCTGCATTGCTGGCTACTTTCTACTGGATGCTGGCTACTTCTCGGATCATCGCAATCGTATCGTGCTCGTCCGGCCCCCGCCAGAACGCCTCCTCTGCGTGCGCCGGCCGGTACCCCAGCCGCAGCCAGAAGTACAGCCCGAGCCCGTTCCGCCGGTGCACGCTCGCGGTGTAGCGCTGCGCCCGCGTCTCCGCCTCGAGCAACCGCACCGCTTCCGTTCCGTACCCCCAACCCCTGTGCCCCGCCGCCAGCGCTAGGAACTCCACCGTCACCCACCCATCCATTGGTTTCCCCACACGATAGTCCAGCAGTCCGATCGGGCCTTCCTCGGCGTCGCGCTCGATGGCTAGAAGTCCGCCACTCGCTTCTTCGTACCGATCTCGCAGGCTGGTCTCGGCGGCCGCAGGGTTTACCGCCGCTGCCCCCTCGCTGTACCAGCTTTCGATCGCCGGGAGGTCAGCCTCCGTCGCCGGACGCAGACGTATGCGAGTGCGCGTCGCGAGGCCCGTCATGCCGTCGGGAGCGTCTCCGGAACCGGCTGCAGGAACTCCTCGATCGTCCCCGCCATGTCCCGCAACGCCATCTGGCGCACCGGCGGCCCCGGCAGCGCCGTGAGGAACGCTCGCCCGTACTCCTTCGTGACGATCCGGCCGTCCAGCACGACGACGGCGCCGCGGTCCTTCTTCGTCCGGATCAGGCGCCCGAACCCCTGCTTGAAGCGAATCACGGCCTGCGGCAGCGCGTACTGCTGGAACGAATCCTCGTAGGCAGCCGAGCGCGCCGCAATGACATTTGCGTCCGCCGGGCGCCACGACGGTATGCCCCACTTCTCCGGCCGAACCCGTGGCGCCGCG
>JANLRX010000444.1:0-2505 GCA_031362025.1 Chloroflexota bacterium | reverse complement strand
GCCGGCGGTGATCAGCGCGTCCCACATGGAAAGAGCGTATGAGCGACCGCGGTTAGCAGCAAGCGATGCGGCTACAGCGGCTGCTTTCGCATGTAGTAGCGGTTGTGACCTTCCGGCACTCCTTCGAGAGTGAATACCAGCTCGTAACCCAAGCGCTCGTAGAACGGCTGGGCCTGCCAGTCGAACGTGTCGAGGAACGCGCCGAGCGCGCCCTTCTCTCGGGCAATCTGGTGCGCGGCCTCCATCAGCTTCGTGCCCCAACCCTGCCCGCGGATCTCGTCCTTCAACCAGAGAATGTCCACGTGCAACCACTTCCCCCACACGTAAGCGAGGATGCCACCCTGTATCTGACCACTGCCGTCCCGCACGAAATAGTACGCCGGTGAGTAGTCAGCGTACCCGGTGACCCGCACGTTCCACTGCCCCAGCTGCTCGCGAACGAATCCTACGTCGGCGGGCGTCGGGTCGGGGTCGAAGACGAGACGGAGATCGTCGGCCACGTTACCCGCCGGAGTCGCTGATCTCGGTTATCACTCCCGGAAGAGTCCTCACAAGTCCTTGTTCGCCATGTCGGTGGCGAGCCAGTCGGAGGCGCCGGTCATCCGGGTGTCGATGACCAGCGGGGGTAGACTCTTCGTCGCGCGGTAGTCGTTGATCCAGGTGAGGAACGCGGCTTCTTCGGCATCGATCGCGGGATCAGCGGTCGCATTCCGCGAAACACTGACTGCGAGCGCAATCGCTACGACGGCGAGAAGGAAGGCAAGACCAACACCTGATACACGGGCAAAGAAACGGGACGACATCCGACCTCCACTCAACTGGACCCCTGGGGAATACAACCCCGAGACTATGGCCCGAAACAGGGGGTGTCAACGCGATTGATGTGGAGAACTTTCACGCTTGTAAGGTAGCTAAGCGCTTGCTAGAATACGCCTCGAACGAGCCGCCTGCTCGACGGAGGAACAAAATGCCCCACCCCTGGTCAATGGAAGTGAAGAAGTGCCCGTACCCGCAATACGACGCCTGGCGTTCCGAGAGTCCCGTCGTGTGGAACGACGAGATGAGAGCGTGGCTGGTCGTCGGTTACGACGAAGCACTCCACGTCCTGGAGAACCACCAGACGTTCTCGTCGACCAACAGCGTCTTCACCCCCGACGTAGAGGATGTGCAGGGCTTCCCCTCGATGATCAACATCGACGAGCCGCGCCACAAGAAGCTCCGTGCGATCGCCGCCAAGGCCTTCACCCCGAAGTCGATCGACCGCGACTGGTCGCCCCGGATCGAGCGCATCGTCCGCGAGCAGTTGGACAGCGTGCAGCCCGGTGTCTTCAACGTCGTCGACGATCTCGCCTACCCGCTGCCGGTGCGCATGATCGCTGAGGTTATCGGCGTGGAGTCCGCGAAGTACAAGGAGTTCAAGACATACTCCGACAACCTCGCCAAGCGCATCGGGATGCCGAACGGAGAAGAACAGGACACGATCGAGTTCCAGCAGTCGATGTGGGCGATCTCTTCGTACTTCTTCAAGGAGATGGAAGCGCGCCGCCAGAACCCGCAGGACGACCTCTTCACGCGGATCATCGAGGCCGAACTGGACGGCGAACGGCTGACGCTGCCCGAGATCCAGGCATTCCTTGTCCTGCTCCTTGTGGCCGGCAACGAGACGACGACGAATCTCATCGCCCATGCGATCCGCGCCCTCGCCGAGGACCGCGCGCTGTGGGACACCGTGCGCGCCGACCGCACCCTCATTGGGAAGCTGATCGAGGAGACGCTCCGCTGGGAAGCCCCGATCCAGGGGTTCTACCGCAAGGCGCGGCAGGACGTAGAGCTGGGCGGAGTGCAGATCAAGAACGGCGAGGCGCTGTGCGTCATCTACGGCGCTGCCAACCGCGATCCCGCCAAGTACGAGTGTCCCGCTGACATCAAGTTGGACCGCGCCAGCCGCGACCACCTCGCGTTCGGGAAGGGCGTGCACTACTGCCTCGGCGCCAACCTTGCGCGCATCGAGGCGGAGATTGCGCTGAATGGCGTGCTCGACCGCTTTGAGTCGTTGGAGCCGGTGCCTGGATACGAAATCGAATGGCGAAAGACGCCGTTCTTCCGCGGCCCCGTGGAGTACCCCGTGCACTACCGCCTCGCTGCAAACGTGCCTGCTCTGGCCTGAGCCAAACCGGAGCGCTGTAACACTCCACTCCCAGGGCCGTCTATTGATACGTCTGAGGAGACGTATCACTAATGAAATCTTTCAAGATATATGTGTTCCTGGCCGCCGCCGCGTTCCCGCTCTTGTTTGTGTCTGGGGCTTCGGCATTCTCTCGACATGTCGTCTCGCCCGGTGAGACGCTGTCGTATCTGTCGCAGGTATACATGGTCACGGTGGACGAGGTTGCAGACCTCAACAACATATCGAACCCGGACCTGATTTTTCCGGGGCAAGAGTTACTGTTCCCCGGACCTAAGGACGCGGTCGTGACTGCCGATGGCGGTGGCACATACACAGTT
>JANLRX010000397.1:0-3121 GCA_031362025.1 Chloroflexota bacterium | reverse complement strand
CCGACGCCGACGCCGACGGCGCTCGGGGAAAGCGACGACCCCGATACCGATGAGCCGGACGACCCATCGTCGATTCCGTTCGACCCGGACGACGGGGCGCGGCCCGAGTGGGTACAGTCGATACCGACGATCGGGAACGTGAGCGGCAACACGAGCGTGATCATGACCAACATCGCGCTGGCCGGGTTCTCGCTGATGATCCTGCTGGTGAGCGCGGAGATCCTGAACCAGACGATCGAAGAGAACGAGCACGACATCAAGAAGACGGCTCGCAAGTACTTCGGGCCGGTGCTGGCGGTCGGCGAGGGGATCGGGGCCGGGTGGCATTCGCTGTTCGGGAACAGGACCGGCCTCGCAACGATGCTGGCGGCGCCGTTCATCCTGCTATTGACCGGGTTGTTGTACGTCATCGAGGAGCCGGGTTTCGGCGTGAACGAACAGACGCTCGTGCTCCTGGCAGGCATTCTGTTCACGATGGCGTTCCTCACCTACATGTACGACGGGACGCAGGTGCTGCTTGCCCGACAGCTAGGCGCGAATTCGGTGATCCGGCTGTTCCCGGCGGGCATCGTGTTAGCACTGATCTGCGTGCTGTTCACCCGCATGGACGGGTTCCAGCCGGGCGTGATCTACGGGTTCATCGCGGCGGCCACTCTAATGGCAGGCTCGCAGCTGAGCAGGGACGATGAGGGCCGGGTGGTGTTCTTCCCGGCGATGATGATCCTTGCCATCTGTATCCTCGCCTGGCTCCTCGTGAGCCCGTTCCGCGATATCGCCACCGATCACCCTGAGAGCGCCTGGGCCGCCCTTCCAGAGGCCGTGGCCGTCGGCATCTTCGTGGGCGCCGTGCAGGGCATCTTCTTCCAACTCATCCCGATGAAGTTCCTCGACGGGCACAAAGTCTGGATGTGGTCCAAGCTGGCCTGGGTCACGATCGCCGGCATCACCGGGTTCCTCTTCTGGCATGTGATGCTGAACACGAACCGGTCAGACTTTGGCGCAGTGCAGGAAACGGTGCCGGCGACGGCGCTGATCGCGATGGCGCTCTGCTTCATCTTCACGCTGTCGGTGTACGTCTTCTTCCGCTTCCGCCAGGCGATGGTCGGAAGCACGGCCTAGCACTCTCCGACCGCCTTCTTTCGGGACTTCGTGTACTCTTGACACCTTCTCGCCTTGTTGGTAACCTACTTTTGCACGAGTAAGTGTCACAAGTACACTAAGTAAGGCAAGAGGCTAAGAAGATGGTTATCGAGACAAAGCGACGATCCTTCCCGATCAGCGAGATCGATGTCCTCAACGAGGCGAACGAGTGCGTTAGCGATCGCGCGATCACCACGAAGCCTCTCTCGGCCGAGCACGCCTTCGCCTTCTGGCAGAAGGACATCCCCGAAACGTACTGGCACCTCGACGGCGAGCAGTTAAAGGCGCGCATCGCTATCGCCCGCGCGAAGCTGGGTGAGCGCTGCGTCGTTGTCGGGCACCACTACCAGCGCGAAGACATCATCCAGTTCGCGGACTATCGAGGCGACTCGCTGAACCTCTCGCGCTGGGCCGCTGAGAAGACGGACGCGGACTACATCGTGTTCTGCGGTGTGCACTTCATGGCGGAATCGGCCGACATCCTCGCCGCGCCGCACCAGCAGGTGGTCCTCCCGAACATGAGCGCCGGCTGCTCAATGGCCGACATGGCGGACCCGGAAGACGTCTACGCCTGCTGGGACGAGCTGCAAGAGGCCGGGATCACCGGCATCGTCCCGATCACGTACATGAACTCGGCCGCGTCGCTGAAAGCGTTTTGCGGCAAGAACGGCGGGATCGTCTGCACGTCGTCCAACGCTCCGAAGGTGTACGACTGGGGCTTCGAGCGCGGCGAAAAGCTGCTGTTCTTCCCGGACCAGCACCTCGGCCGCAACACCGGCATCAAGAAGGGCATCCCGCTGGACGAGATGGTCGTCTGGGACTACACGCTCCCCTACGGCTCGCTCGGCGGGAACACGATCGAGCAGCTGCAGAAGGCGAAGGTGATCCTCTGGCGCGGCTGGTGCTCCGTGCACAAGCGGTTCAGCGTGAAGCAAATCGAGAAGGCGCGCGAGGAGCACCCCGACGTGACCGTCATCGTCCACCCGGAGTGCACGATGGAAGTGGTGCAGGCCGCCGACATGGACGGCTCCACCGAGTTCATCGTCCGCACGATTACCGAGGCGCCGGCCGGCAGCACCTGGGCCGTCGGCACCGAGATCAACCTCGTCTCCCGGCTGGCCCGTGAGAACCCGGACAAGACGGTCTTCTGCCTGGACCCCGTCGTCTGCCCCTGCGCGACGATGTACCGCATCCACCCGGCGTACCTGGCGTGGGCGCTGGACGAGCTGGCGGAGGGCCGCGTGGTGAATCGCGTGCACGTGGACGCCGAGACAGCGCGAGACGCGAAGGTTGCGCTCGAGCGCATGCTCAGCGTGCGGTAGCTATGGTAGGGCGTACCTTTGGTTTCTGATCCAGTCGGCGACCTGCTCGACATTGGTCAGTTGACCAGTCAGCCTGAGCATTGCGCGTACGGCCGTCCACACGAGATATGCCCACCTCGACAGCTCAAATTCCGACACAGGATTCGAGTCTCCATGCATTACTCGACTACGCGTGCCATACAGCTTCACAACAGCAGAATGCCAGGCGCGACGCGTCGCGAGCGAATCGCCCAAAAGAAATGCGGTTCTTTCCGCCAGCATTTGGGTGATTCCGATCTCCTTCAAGCTCTCGTCGTTGGCATCTCCTCCGATCGCACACTCAAACGCAATCGACAGGTAGGCGAACTTTGACGCGGTTTCCACCGGGAAGGTCGCTTCTCCTAACCAAAACAGAGCTTGCAGAACCTTATTTTCGAGCTTGGATCGATGGTCATCAGCATACAGATGTGTCAGCTTGGCGAGGTCAGCTTGTGAATAATTGGAGAGTAAATCTTCCACGTCTACAAACCACGTCTTGATGTCGAAATTAGAGCGGAGTCCTGAGTTCCAATATCCAGGCGACGTTCGGAGTATCGACCAACCTGTTCCGACTGTCCTGCCGCGAACGCCCATCTGTCCCCATCGTCTGCCCCAAAGCGTGGGCAACCCGACGCCGCGCA
>JANLRX010000388.1:0-4005 GCA_031362025.1 Chloroflexota bacterium | reverse complement strand
CACCATCGCCGACAACACCGCCGACAACAATGGAGGCGGCATCAACAGGAGCGGAACTGGGGCCGTCACCTTGAAGAACACCATTGTCGCCGACAATTTTGACTCGGGCAGCAACCCCGACTGCTCCGGCCCTCTCATCTCCCAGGGCTACAACTTCATTCAGTCCCTGTCCCCTGGCTGCAGCATCAGCGGCGACGCCACTGGCAACCTCACCGTGGGGCCTTCGGGTCTTGGCGCTCTGGCCAACAACGGCGGCCCAACTGAAACACATGCTCTCCTGCCGGGCAGTCCGGCCATCGACACTGGCAACCCCAACGCACCCGGCAGCGGTGGCAACGCGTGCGAGGCTGCTGACCAGCGCGGCATCACCCGCGCCATTGATGGGGACGCTGTCCCGGGCGCTCGCTGTGACATCGGCGCCTTCGAAGCGCCGTCCCTACCAACGCCCACGCCCTCGCCGAGTCCGACGCTACCGACCACGCCGAGCCCAACGGCTTCACCGACGCCGTCTCCCACGACACCTGCCGTGCACAAGCAGGGCGACCTCAACTGCGACGTTCACATCGACGGGTTGGACGCGCTGGTCGCGATGTTGTCGAGATCTGGTCTCACATTGCCGGCGGGAAGTACCTGTCCGCCAATCGGCGAGGGCTCGCCGAAATTTGGGGACGTTAATTGCAGCGGGGCGGTGGACGAAGGGGATGCGGTGGCGATCCTGGCGTTCGTTGCGGAGGTGACGCTCCCGACCGTTCCACCGTGCACGTCGATCGGCGAGTCGCTCCCTACATGACGGCCATGCGAAGTCAGATTGCATCGAGAGAGCCCTCGCTGGCCTCAACCGGCGTGGGGTGGAGATCATCTCACTGAGTTCACAGTTGCAACGGTGGTAGAATCTCCGCACGAGAAGCGATGACTCCGGTGCGAACGCCCTTGAGTTTAGGGGCCACAGCCTCCGGAGACAGAGGGCCAAATCACTCCGAAATCGTCGGGTTAGCGCTCCGCTAGATACAAATCGCTGAACCTAATCCTTCCAAGCAGAAGGTCGCGGGTTCGAGCGCCGTCTCCCGCTCCACTAATCCACTCTGCCCATGACGAACTTCAGGTAGTCGCCCTCCGGGAAGGCCGGTAGGACGGGGTGATCGAACGCAGCGCCATGCACGGACTCTAGCGTCCAGCGGCGGCCGGCCTGGTGCACTCCAGCCTCGATCGTGGCGATGAAGTCATCCCAGGCGAAGTGGCTGGAGCACGACGCGGCGCAGAGCAGGCCACCCGGCATCGTCACAGCCGCGGCCATCCGGTGGAGGCGAGTGTAGGCCTGGCGGGCGGCGAGAACGGCGTCCTTGCGTGGCGCAAAGCTCGGCGGGTCCGAGATCACGATGTCCCAGTGATCAGCCCGACTGATGGCAGTGTTCAGGAAGGCGAAGGTGTCGGAGGCGTGGAGCCCGTTGTCGTCGAGGGAGAGTTCATTGAGTTCGAAGTTACGGCGCGCGGCTTCGATCGCAGGGCGAGCGAGGTCAACTGTGTCGGTACGGCAGGCGCCTGCGACGGCGACGTGGACGGCGAACCCACCTGTGTACCCAAACAGGTTGAGGACGGACTTGCCTTTCGCTCGTTCTGCCACGCGTTGCCGGTTCTCCCGCTGGTCGAGGAAGAGGCCGCCCTTCTGTCCGTGCGCGAGGTCTACGGCGAAACGTACGCCGTCTTCGAGGACGATGCGCTCGTCCGACGGAGCGCTTCCTGAGCGTGAGTCGCGGTCGACCACCGTGGCAAGGGGCAACCTCGATACGGCAGCCTCGCGGAGGCGTGGCTCCAGCGGCTCGTAGAACGCCCGCGCGCCCGCGCCGTCGAAGCGCACCACCGCGGTGTCGGCGTAGAAGTCGATGTGAACGCCCGGAAGGAGATCGCCCTCGCCGTGCACCCAGCGGAAGGTGTTCGTCGTCGCGACGTCGAGCTTGCTCAGCCGACGGTCCAGCGCAGCTTGCAAGCGCTCCGCAACCAGCGCTTCGGCGTCGGCGTAGCGGTGGCCGGGGCCGCCCGACTCCAACACGCGCACGGCGATTGGTGAGCGCGTATCCCAGAAGCCGCGGGCGATCGGACGCCGGTCGCGCGTTCGGATCTCCACCAGGGCACCGTCCGGAGGTGGCTCGCGGACCTCGATAGCGTCGCGGTAGATCCACGGATGTCCCTGGCGAATCGAGCGCGCGAGGTTCTTCTTCAAGATGACAGGCAAAGGAGCGCGATCGTTGGTCATACCGGGCTATTCTATCGCCCGGCTTCTCGTCGCCTCGTGCTCGCGCGGTACAATGCCGCCAGCACAACGTGGCCAGGAGGAACCTCGAATGATCGTCGAAGCGAAGCCCACCGGCATGTCGACGGCGCGGCTTGAGCGCATAACAGAGCACCTTGACCGGAACTACATCTCGCCGGGGAAAATCGCCGGCTGCCAGACGCTGGTCGCCAGGCACGGGCACGTCGCCTACTTCAGGTCGCAAGGGTACTCGGACCTCGGGCGGCACACGCCGATGGCGGACGACACGATCTTCCGCATCTACTCGATGACGAAGCCCATCACATCGATCGCCCTGATGGGGCTGTGGGAGCAAGGGCGCTTCCAGCTCAGCGACGCGGTGAGCCGGTTCATTCCGGAGTGGGCTGACCACCAGGTGTACGTATCGGGTGAGGGAGGCTCCATGGTGACGCGACCGGCGGCCCGGCCGATGACGTTCCGCCACCTCTTGAACCACTCCGGCGGCCTCTCGTACGGGTTCACGAACCACCCGGTGGACCGCGCATACGGCAGCGGGCAGGTGATCCGAACCAACGGGGAGACGCTGGCCACGTTTGTCCAGAAGCTGGGGACCGCTCCATTGATGTACGACCCCGGCGACTCCTGGATGTACTCCTACTCCACGGACGTCTGTGGGTACCTGGTAGAGGCAATCTCTGGCGTGCCGTTCGACAAGTACCTGCAGGAGACGATCTTCAACCCACTGGGCATGGTGGATACCGCGTTCTGGGTAGCGCCGGAGAAGCTGCCGCGCCTGGCGGCGAACTACATCCGCGGTCCGGACAAGAAGCTGCAAATGCTGGACGACCCGTCTAACAGCACCTACTCCCGCGAGCCGTCGTTCATCTCCGGCGGGGGTGGGCTAACGAGCACCACGGCCGACTACCTGCGATTCGCGGAGATGCTGCGTCGCGGCGGCGAGGTGGACGGCGAGCGGATCATCGGGCCGCGCACCCTGGACCTGATGACGAGCAACCACCTTCCGGGTGGCAGAAACCTGGCGAGTTGCGCGATCGGCCTGTTTTCCGAGACGAAATACGAGGGTATCGGCTTCGGACTGGGGTTTGCGATGACGCTGGATAAAGTGATGGCCGGCCTTCCATGCGAAGGCGAGTACTACTGGGGCGGCGCCGCGTCCACCTACTTCTGGGTGGACCCGACGGAGGACATGGTGGCGATCTTCATGACGCAGATCATGCCGTCTACAACTTTCGACTTCCGGGGACAGCTGAAGGACATAGTGTACTCAGCGATCGAGGATTAACCCGCGATGATGCGCAACTACCCCGAGGTCGACCTGCACGGCATGTTTGCAGACGAAGCGCGCGAACGCCTGGAACGGGCGATCAGCGAGGCGCTCGCCGGAGGGCACGACCGCATCCGCATCGTGCATGGCAAGGGGACAGGCGTTCTCCGGCGGGAGGTTTGGGATCTGCTGAAGTACCACCCGATGGTCCGCACGTATCAGTACGCTTCACCGCACGACGGTGGGGAGGGCGCCACGGTCGCGGCGCTCGGTTCGAAGTACTAGGTCCGTATCGCTTACGGGGTAAAGGTAACCGTCAGACGTGGCGTAATTGCGGTGTCATTGTTCTCCCGGGCGGCGTAGCGGACCTCGGCATTGTTCACAGACTCGCCTGAGTCGGCGAGCCTCCAGCCGTAGTTAGGGTTGCCGTTTAGCCAGAGCTGGGCATCGCCACCCACGTCACCCGCTTCGA
>JANLRX010000334.1:0-13361 GCA_031362025.1 Chloroflexota bacterium | reverse complement strand
TCTCGTGCCCGACGATCGTCACAGCCGGCCCAAAGACGAAGTTGCCGTACGTGTGGTCCCCGTGGTGGTGCGTGTTCACGAGCGTCCGCACCGGCCGGCGCCCCCCGATCCGCTTCACCGCGTCGGCCAGCGCGCGGGCCCGGCGCTCCGTGAAGCACGTATCGATCAGCGTCACCGACTCCGCTCCGACAAAGAAGCCGGCGTTGTTCAGCCCCCACTGCCCGTGCAGCTGCAGGTACGCGAAGACGCCGTCGCTCACTTCCTGCAGGGTCGGTTCGGGCGTCTGATCGCTCATCGCGCCGATTATACTGCTAGCGCTACCCAACGAAGGAGGACCCGCACATGATCGAAGGACTGGCCAACGCCACCATCTGGAGTGAAGACCTGACGAAGAAGCTGCTCCCGTTCTACCGCGACACCGTCGGCCTGCCCGTCGCCCACGACACCCCCGAGTTCGTCGTCCTCGGCACCGACCCCAACGGCCCGTCGCTCTGCCTCGGCACCCACAGCGCCGTCCACGGCGACAACAGCGACCCGGCCCGCCACATGGTCGGCCTTCGCACCAACGACGTCCACGCCGACCACGAGCGCCTCAAGTCGAATGGAGTCACCTTCATCGACACGCCCACCGACTTCGGCGGCGTCATCGTCGCGACCCTCAAGGACCCCGAAGGCAACCTCATCCAACTCATCCAGTTCCAGCAGTAGAGAAGCGCTGCCATAGAGACGTTTTGCTGGAACGTCTCGACGGCGGCCCGCCGTGCCCAACCTCTTCGAACGACAACAACACACATCGGACAGGAGTACCCGTACGGACAGAAGCTTCAGCTCTGTCAAACCGGGGCGGGGAGGCGGGGCCAACACCACGACCAACAACCAGACAGGAGACCGCCAATGTTTATCGCAATGAACCGATTCCAGACCAACCCCGGCAAAGAAGCCGACTTCGAAGAGATCTGGCGCACTCGCGAGACCTACCTCCAGGACGTCCCCGGCTTCGTCCGCTTCGCCCTCCTCCGCTCCGACACCCCCGGCGAATACGTTTCACACAGCACTTGGAGCGACCGCGACGCCTTCATCGCCTGGACCCAGAGCGAATCGTTCGGCAAGGGCCACCGTCAGGGGTCGCTGATGGGTGTGCTGCAGGGCCCGCCCCAGGTCTCGATGTACGAAGCAGTCCTCGAACAGGAAAAGGTCGAGGCGTAGGGGCGAGGCATGCCTCGCCCCACGCTAGGTTCAACACACACCCGTTCGCACGTGGATTTGTTGACCGTGTGGACAAACCTATTGGCACCCTTCCGCAGCGGGGGGATACTCCCGCCAGCCTCTCGATTCGAGTTGCTGCGAGTACGGATGACCGGACTCACGGAAGCCACCGGGGCAACCCGGCGGCCCCGCTGAGACCCAAGTCCCGAAAGCCGGCGGCTTAATCGGGGGGCTATTTGCATTCATGCGAACCGGCTGAGCCGCCGCCCTGTAAGGGCCCGGTGGTGCGGAGGGTGGCTCCCGTTCCGCAGTGCACCATCCCTGCCGATTCTCGTCTCCCAATCGATTGGCCGGCCGCCAGCGCCTCGTACTTACCCGAGCAAGTCACGCCACGTCGGGTTCTGTCGTTCGATCAACGCGACCTTCTTCGAGCGTGACAGCAACTTGATCTCCCGCTCACGCCGAAACGCGTCCAGCGACGTGCGATACCCCTCCACGTACACGATCAGCGAGACGCGATACCGCCGCGTAAATGCCGTACCTCCCCGACGATGTTCCTGGGCGCGGGCCTTTAGACGCTTCGTCGAACCCGTGTAGAGAGTGACGTAGGTACGGTTCGTAGCAATGTAGACATGGAACGGCCCGGGTGGAATCATGCGCTGAATTGTGCGCGCGATCGGTGGAGCCGGGAAGAGGCGGATGGCACTCAGCCGTGGCGCTTAGCCCAACCCCGCCACCCCGCCAGATCCTTGGCAGGATAAATGTTCATTTGTTCACAGTGTGGACAAACCCCTAGGCAACATTCCGCCCCCGGGCAACAATGCCATCAGCTTCTCGAAACGGAGCAGTTGGAGTCTAGCGAAGGGACTTCCGACGCGGCGGGGCAACCCAAGGCGACGCGGAGACCCGGATCAGACGAGAGCGGTTCCTTTCGGGAGGCTACTTTTTTGTCCCCCCCGAACCAACCTCTGTGCGACAATCCGAAGCGTGAACACCCTTGACCCATCCCTCGTCCTCCGCCTCGTCAGCGAAGCGCTCGAAGAAGACCACGCCTTCGAAGACATCACCACCCGCGCCCTCGTCCCGGCCGACCAACGTGGCCGCGCCGTCGTCATCGCCAAGGGTGAGGGCGTCCTCGCCGGCCTCGCCTTCGCCCGCGCCACCTTCGAGTCCGTCGACCTCGGCCTGCGCTGGACCGAAGAGCGCGCCGACGGCGACACCCTCGCGCCCGGCGACCGCATCGCCGTAGTCGAAGGCTCGCTCGCGTCAATCCTCGGCGGCGAGCGTGTGGCGCTGAACTTCCTGACGCACCTCAGCGGCGTCGCCACGGCGGCCAACCGCGTCGTCAAGCTGCTGGAAGGCACCGAGTGCGAGCTGCGCGACACCCGCAAGACGATCCCGAACCTGCGCGCCGCCGAGAAATACGCCACGCTCATGGGCGGCGCCACGAACCACCGGAACGACCTCTCCGACGGCGTGCTCGTGAAGGACAACCATCTCGCCGCCCTCGCCTCCCGTGAACTCGGCATCGCCGACGCCGTACGGATGCTCAAGTCCCGCAAGCTCGCCCGCAGCATCGAAATCGAAGTCGAGAGCCTCGAGATGGCGAAAGAAGCCGCCGACGCCGGCGCCACCGAACTCCTCCTCGACAACATGACCCCGGACCAGGTCCGCGAAGTCATCGCCGCCCTCGGTGCCAACCGCCCCGTCATCGAAGCCTCCGGCGGCATCACCGAAGCCAACGCTCGCGCCTACGCCGAAGCCGGCGCCGACTTCATCTCGATGGGTGCCATAACCCACTCCGCGCCGGTCCTGGACATGAGCCTCGACGTCCAACCCCTGTAGGGGCGCACCATGCCGTGCCCCGGCCTCGCGCCCACGTTCACCGTAGCGATTCCCAGTTGAACTGCCCGCCGTGAAGTAGTTGCGGTGCTTTAGCCCCGCAAGGCCTCTAACTAGCGCCGCGGCCTGTCCAACTCCGCCGAGTCCACCACAATCGTCACCGGTCCATCGTTCACCAGCTCCACCACCATGTGCGCGGCGAAGCGCCCCGTTGCCGTCCTCACACCGAGATCGTGCAACGCCTGGGCGAACGCCTCCACCAACGGCTCCGCCACCTCCGGCCGAGCCGCCGCATCAAACGACGGTCGCCGCCCCTTCCGCACATCCGCGAACAACGTGAACTGGCTCACCACCAGCGCCTCCCCGCCCGTCTCCAGCAGCGACAGGTTGAAACGCCCGTCCGCGTCCGAGAAGATGCGCATCTCCGCACACTTCCGGGCGATGCGCCCCGCCTCCGCCTCATCATCCCCCTCCATCACCCCGACCAGCACCAACAACCCGGGCCCGATCGCGCCGACAGTCTCCCCGTCAACCGACACGGAAGCATGGCTGACACGCTGAAGCACGACTCGCATGGCGCTAGGGTAACAATCCCGCCCGGTAGCCACGCACCTTTAGGTCCGTCCGCGCCCGTCTGGCGCGCACAGCGGCGCGAAGCGACGTAGTGCCTGGAGGAGGGGAAGCGGTGCCGCTAGTCGACCGAAGCGTCGACCGTCGGCGTGCTCGGCGCATCGTGCGAATGCCCGCCCGCGCCGTGCGAGTGCCCATGCCCGTTATCAGCGGACGAGGTGTCGGCAGCAGGCGTCGAGTCACCGGTCGAACTGGCCGGGTTGCGGGAGCCCGAGCCGCGGTTGTCCGTGCTATAGAACCCGCTGCCCTTAAAGATCACCGAGGGCATGCTGATCTGGCGGTTAGACACCGCGCCGCACTTGATGCACTTCTGCTTGGCCGGAGCACTGAAGGATTCCGTCTTCTCGTACGTGTGGCCCTTCGTGCACTTGTATTCGTAAACCGGCAAGGGGTATTACCTCCGTAGAAAAAGAGCCGACCGCCGCAGCGAGCAGCTCCACAACCTATCTTAGCGATTGCCCAGCAAAGGTGACAAGCATCAGTACGGGCCTCGCGACAGACCGTCTATCCTTGTCCGTACGTTCTCCGCCCCTGTATACTGTTCGTTCGGACACTGAAAAAGGGAGCGACTTCTTTTTGGCTACACCTGTATCAATGAAAGCCCTGCTCGAAGCGGGGGTGCACTTCGGGCACCAGACACGGCGCTGGAACCCCAAGATGCGCAAATATATCTTCACGGAGCGCAACGGCATCCACATCCTGGACCTGCAACAGACGGTCCACTTGCTGGACGACGCCTGCACCTTCGTTCGCGACCTCGTCGCCAACGGCGGCACCCTGCTCTTCGTCGGCACCAAGCGCCAGGCGCAAGAGGCGATCGAGACCGAAGCGCGCCGCTGCGGCATGCCGTTCGTGACCACGCGCTGGCTCGGCGGCACGATGACGAACTTCCAGACCATCCAGTCGCGTATCGACTACCTCGTGCGGCTCGAAGACTCCCGCGCTCGCGGTGAGTTCGAAGCGCTCGCCAAGAAGGACCGCCTCGGCAAGGAAGAAGAGATCGTCCGTCTCAACCGCTACCTCGGCGGGATCAAGGAGATGACGGCGCTCCCCTCGGCAATCTACATCGTCGACACCACCAAGGAAGACATCGCGGTCGCCGAATCCCTCCGCATGGGCACGCCGATCGTTTCGCTCGTCGACACCAACTGCAACCCGGACGTGATCGACTACCCGATCCCCTCCAACGACGACGCCATCCGTGCGATCAAGCTGATCACGGCCAAGGTCGCCGACTCGGTGCTCGAAGGTCTGGCCGCGCGCGAGTTCGCCGCCCAGGCCGCCCTGGAGGCTGAAGACGTCGAAGTGAGCGCATACACCGAAACCGGCTACATCGCCTCACCAGACGAAGTCTCCCCTGCGGACGTTCGCGCCGCGGAAGAAGACGCCGCCGCCGCTGAGGCTGCCGCCGAAGCCGCCGTTGTGGCCCAGGCCGCCGCTGCTGAAGCTGCCGCCACCGCCGCCGTAGAGGCTGAGGCCACGGCCGCCGCCGAAGCCGAAGCTGCCGCTGCTGCGCCCGCTGCCGAGGCTACTACCGAAGAAACACCTGTCGATTCCGTGGCCGAAGCCGATACCGAGGCGCCGGCCGAGCCCGAAGCGGCACCTGAGCCGGCGCCCGAAGCGGCAGCCGAAACCGAGCCGGACGCGAAGTCCGAATAACCCCCCACAGGAGCACAATTTCAAATGCCAATTACTGCTGCAGACGTTAAACAACTGCGTGATGAAACTAGCGCCGGAATGCTCGACTGCAAGAAGGCCCTGGAGGACGCGGGCGGTGACCTGAAGAAGGCCAAGGAGATCCTCAACGAGAAGGGTTTCGCCGCCGCCGCCAAGCGCTCCGACAAGGAGACCGCCGAGGGTGTCGTACACGCGTACGTACACCACAACGGTCGCGTCGGCGCCCTCGTCGAAGTGAACTGCGAGTCCGACTTCGTCGCCCGCACGGACGACTTCAAGGCGCTCGTCGCCGCCGTCGCCCTGCAGGTCACAGGCGCGAGCCCGCTCTACGTTTCGAAGGAAGACATGCCGGAAGGCAGCGAGGACGACCCGAAGCTCGTCTGCCTGATGGAGCAGGAATACATCAAGGACGGCTCCACCACGATGGGCAACATGATCCGCGAGGCGATCGCCAAGACCGGTGAGAACATCCGCGTGAAGCGCTTCGCAAGGTTCGAGCTGGGCCGCTAACGAAGCTAAATCGATATACGAAACGCCGTCCCGCTAAGGGGCGGCGTTTTGCTAGACTGGGCGAGAGGTAATTCCTGATGGCCGGAGACCCCCCTTATAAACGCATACTCCTGAAACTGAGCGGCGAAGCCCTCCAGGGCGATCTTCCGTATGGTATCGACCCCCAGAAGCTCGCCCAGATCGGCGACCAGGTCCGCAAAGTCCGCGATACCGGTACTGAAGTTGCGATCGTCGTCGGCGGCGGTAACTTCTTCCGAGGCTCCACGGCCTCCGCAGCCGGTATGGACCGCGCCACAGGCGACTACGCCGGAATGCTCGCCACCATCATCAACGGCCTCGCCTTGCAGGACGCCCTCGAACGCGCTGGCGTCGACGTGCGCACCCAGTCCGCCATCACCGTCACCGCCGTCGCGGAGCCGTACATCCGCCGTCGGGCCATGCGCCACCTCGAGAAGGGCCGGGTCGTCGTATTCGCCGCCGGGACCGGCAACCCCTACATGACCACAGACACGGCAGCGGCCCTGCGGGCGGTCGAGATCGACGCCGACGTCCTGCTCATGGCTAAGAAGGACGTCGACGGCGTCTACGATGCGGACCCCCACCAGGTGAAGGACGCGCGCCGTTTCCTCACGCTCTCCTACCTCGACGCGCTCAACCGCCGGCTCCAGGTGATGGACTCGACCGCACTAACGCTCTGCATGGACAACCACCTCCCGGTCGTCGTCTTCAACCTGAAGACGCCCGAAAGCATCGTCCGCGCGGCGACTGGCGAGGACATTGGGACGCGCGTAGCCGACATCGAAACAACAGTCGAAGCATCAGCGGCAACACGTTAAAAGAGGGTAGATATGGTCCAGGAACAAATCAGCGACGCCAAGACACGAATGCACAAGGCCGTCGACGCGCTCTCCCACGAGCTGTCGTCGATCCGCACCGGCCGAGCCAATGCGGGGCTTGTGGAACACCTCAAGGTGGACTACTACGGGACACCAACACCGCTCCAGCAACTCGCTACCATCGCCACGCCTGACGCCAAGCTCATCACGATCACGCCGTTCGACCGCGGCGCTCTCAGCGCGATCGAAAAGGCGATCCAGAAGTCCGACCTCGGACTGACGCCGGCCAACGACGGCTCCATCGTCCGCCTCGCCATCCCCCCGCTCACCGAGGAACGCCGCAAGGACCTCGCGAAGCAGGTGAGAGCGCGTGTGGAGGACGCCCGCGTGGCCGTGCGCAACGTGCGCCGCGACATCCACGACCACCTCCGGAAGATCGAGCACGCCAAGGAGATCTCCCAGGACGACCTCAAGCGCGCCGAATCCGAACTCCAGAAGATCACCGACGAGCAGATCAAGGAAGTGGACCGCCAGGGCCACGAAAAGGAGCAGGAGGTGCTCACCGTTTAGCCGCGGCTCCGGCTGAACGCAGATGCTCGCCCAGAGGCTCCTCACCGCCGCGATCGGCGTTCCCATCATCCTGGCGGTCGTCCTGCTGGGCGGCCCCCTCTACACCATCGTCGCCGCGGGCATCCTCGCGATCGCCGCGGTGGAACTCGTTGCAGCCATGGACTCGACTCCCGGACGTTCGCTCTGGCAGCCGCGGCCAACTGCCCTTGTCGCCGCCGCTGGCGTGATCGCGATCGTCATCGCCGCGGACAACGGCTTCGAAGCACCGGAACTCGTCCTTCTCGGCGCAGGCGGGCTCGCCGGGCTGATCGCCATCGCCCGCTCGGGCAAGGCTTCGACCAGCCGAGAGTGGCTCGTCGTCCTTGCCACCGTCGCCTATATCGGTCTGCTCGGCTCGTATCTCGTTACCCTCCGCGATGTGGATGACGATGGCCACTGGCTGCTGCTGGCACTCCTCGCAACGTGGTTGACGGACACCGCGGCGTACGCCGTCGGCAAACTGATCGGCAAGCACAAGATGGCGCCGAGTCTGTCCCCCGGCAAGACGTGGGAGGGGACGATCGGCGGCCTCGTCGGTGGCCTGGCAGCGGTGGTCGCGCTCAATGAAGCGCTGGACCTCCCCATGGACACTGGCGAAGCGGCGATCCTCGGCCTCGTGCTGCCGATCGTGGCTGTACTGGCCGATCTCGGCGAATCCGCACTCAAGCGCGGGGTCGGAGTGAAGGACACGAGCGAGCTCGTACCCGGCCACGGCGGCCTCGTCGACCGCCTCGATTCGCTGCTATTCACGGTGCCGGTGGTATACTACTTCGCGGAATGGGTCGTCGTTTGAGGGCCCTTTTTCGTGGTAAATCACGTTTGATCGCGCACCGCGCACCCCACCGCACAGGCTTCCTCCCCGCATGATCGCTACCCGCATCGCCATACTCGGCTCCACCGGCTCCGTTGGCCAGCAAACGCTGGACGTTATCCGTTCGCTTCCGGGGCGCTTCAACGTCGTCGCCCTCTCCGCCGGGAACAACGTTACGCTGCTCGAAGAGCAAGCGCGCGAGTTCCGGCCCCGGATGCTGTACTGCGGCCGCGAAGAGGAGTATCTGCAAGACCGTATGCGTGATGGCAGCCTCACCGGCCGCTGGGCAGACCTCGAAGAGATGGCGGCCCACCAGGACGTAGACATCGTCGTCGTGGCGACCGTTGGTGCCGCCGGACTCGGCGCGACGATGGCCGCGGTCAGAGCCGGCAAGGTCGTCGCGCTGGCCAACAAGGAAGTCCTCGTCATGGCCGGGCACATCATCACCGCCGAGGCCAAACGCTCGGGCGCCGAGCTGCGGCCGATCGACTCCGAGCACTCCGCCATCTGGCAGTGCCTCTGGGGCGAATCCCCCGAATCCGTCGAGCGGCTCGTCATAACGGCGTCCGGAGGCGCGTTCCGCGACCTCCCGGCGGAAGAGTTGGAACGCGTAACCGCCGATCAGGCACTACGCCACCCGAACTGGCAGATGGGCAAGAAGATCACCGTGGACAGCGCCACGCTCCTGAACAAGGGCCTGGAGTGCATCGAGGCCCGCTGGCTCTTCGACGTCCCGATGGAGCGCATCGAAGTCCTGCTGCACCGCGAGAGCATCGTCCATTCGCTCGTGGAGTTCCAGGATGGCTCGCTGAAGGCGCAACTCGGCGTCCCGGACATGCGTCTACCCATACAGTGCGCTCTCACTTACCCCGACCGAGTGCCCTCCACCGCCGTGCCCCGCCTCGATTTGAAGTCGATCGGTACGCTGAACTTCGGCATCCCCAGCCACCAGCAGTTCCCCTGTCTCGGCCTCGCGCTGACGGCGGGGCGTCTGGGCGGGACAGCGCCGGCCGTACTCGCGGCGGCGGACGAAGTGGCCGTCGAGCACTTCCTGGCCAACTACATTCGTTTCACGGACATCGCCCGGGTGCTGGAAGACGCACTCACGGCGCACACGGTCATCCCCAACCCTTCACTGGAGCAGGTGATGGAGGCGGACCGCTGGGCCCGCGCCTACGCCGAGGACTGGGTGAAGGCAAAGGCGTGACCGGCAACGTATTACTTGTGACAAGCGTTTCCCCTTAGAGTTATGCATTGGACTAATACATGGACCTTCTGACCCATACCCTCGCGCCGTTCTTCTTCATCCTCATCAGCCTGATCGTGATCCACGAGCTGGGTCACTTCGTCACGGCCAAGATCTTCGGGATCAAAGTGCTGGAAGCCGGCCTCGGTTATCCGCCGAAGGTCTGGGGCTTCGACTGGCGCGGTACGACTTACTCGATCAACGCGTTGCCCCTCGGCGGGTTCGTGCGGCTGCTCGGCGAAGAAGATCCGACAGACCCCGAGAGCCTCGCCGCCGCCGCCGCCTGGAAGCGGCTGATCGTGCTGGGCTCGGGCGCCGCCATGAACGCCGTCCTCCCGATCATTCTCTTCGCAATCATGTTCATGCTCCCGCGCGACATCGGCCGTGGCCCTGCCATCATCGACCTCGTCGAGGAGAACTCCCCGGCACTCGAAGCGGGCCTTCAGCCGGGCGATGTGATCCTGGAGATAAACGGGCAAGAGATCAAGAACGTCACCGACGCCAGCCGACAAATCCGCCTCAACATGGGCGAAACGCTCACCTTCAGGGTCGAGCGCCACCCCTTCGGCGGGGGAAGCGAGATCGTGGAAGCGGGCGTCAAAGCGAGGTGGGACCCACCCTCGGGACAGGGGCCCACTGGAATACGCCTGCATAACCAGATCGCCGGTTCCGCCGTCTGCCAGGGCGATTCGCGCCCAGCGCAGTGCACGGAGCGCGAGCAGTACGGATTCTTCCCGTCAATCGAAAAGGGCTACCATGCGACCCTCGATGCCCTGACGCTGGCCCGGAACCAGTTCATCGGACTGTTCAAGGGCGGAGAGGGCCCGCAGGTCAGCGGCCCCGTTGGCATCGCGCAAGCCACCGGTGAAGTCGTAGACGAGTCGGGGTGGCAACCGCTGCTGGAGCTGGCAGCGCTGCTTTCGATCAACCTCGCCGTCATCAACGTCTTGCCGCTACCAATGCTGGACGGCGGCCGGATTGCCTTCGTGCTGATCGAGGTGGCGCGCCGTGGTAAACGCATCGCGCCAGAGAAGGAAGCGATCGTGCACCTCATCGGGCTGGCGCTTATCATAACTATGGCAGTCGTCGTGACGTATATCGACGTAGCGCGCATCGTTACCGGCGGGAGCCTTTTCGAGTAATGACAGACGAACCAACGCCCCTGACCCCACGCCGCGTATCGCGCCCCGTACACGTTGGCGACGTCCAGGTGGGCGGCGACGCCCCCGTCGTCGTGCAGACGATGACGAACACCGACACCGCTGACGTCAAAGCCACGATCGAGCAGATCGCCCGCCTGGCCGATGAAGGCGCGGAGATCGTCCGCATCGCCGTGCCGGACAAGGCCGCCGCCGCCTCAGTAGACGAGATCGTCCGGGCCACCGCCGTACCGCTCATCGCGGACATTCACTTCGACCACAAGCTGGCCCTCGCGGCGATCGCGGCGGGCATCCACGGCCTCCGCCTCAACCCCGGCAACATCCGCGACGTCGACAAGGTACGCGAAGTGGTCCGGGCCGCGCAGTCACGCAACATCTCGATCCGCATCGGCGTAAACGAAGGCTCGCTGCCTCCGATACCGGCTCTCCAGGACGGCCAACTGCCTCCCTCGAAGGTCGAGCGGATGGTGGACGCGGCGCTCTGGGAGATCGGCGTTCTGGAAGAAATGGGCTTCAAGGACATCAAGCTTTCGATGAAGGCTTTCGACGTCCCGACGATGGTCAGCGCCTACCGGGCGATCGCCCCGCGCATCCCCTACCCGCTGCACCTCGGCGTGACCGAGGCGGGCACCCCCGGCGCCGGCACCGTGCGCAGCGCCATCGGCATCGGCATCCTCCTCTCGGAAGGCATCGGGGACACGATCCGCGTCTCGCTCGCCGCCGACCCGGCGGAAGAGCTGCCGGTCTGCTGGGACATCCTGAAATCGCTGAACCTGCGCTTCCGCGGCGCGACGATCGTCGCCTGCCCCACCTGCGGCCGCATCGAAGTTGACCTGATCCCGCTCGCCAATAAGGTCGAGGAGATCTTCCAGGGCATCGGCAAGCCGATCACCGTCGCCGTCATGGGCTGCGTCGTCAACGGCCCCGGCGAATCGCGCGACGCCGACATCGGCCTCGCCGCCGGCAAGGGCCGCGGCGCCATCTTCCGCAAAGGGGAAGTCGTGCGGACGGTAGCGGAGAGTCAGTTCCTCTCGGCGCTGCTCGAAGAGGGCGCAAAGGTGATCCTCGAGAAGTTCGGCGAGACGATCGACATCTCCCAGATTCTGGACGAGGCCCCAGCCCCCACCAACGGCGACGCCCTCGACGACCTCATCTCCCTGACGCCGATCGAGGCGTCATCCCGGCTACCCGGCCGCGCCGCCCGCCGCGGTTAGTCGTTGCCCTCGCAGTGCAGGTTCACGTCGTGATCGATGCTGTCCGCGTAGTCCTGTAGCGCCGCGCACGCATCAGCGAAGCGCTGCACCACCACCTGGCCGCCAAGGTCAGCCACGATCGCGTCGTATGACGCCTCATCGGTAACCGGCTCCTCCAGCAGGATTGCCCCGATGTCGTCCGCCAGCACGCGCTCATCGTCCGCCGCCGAACCGAGCGCTAGGTGCAGCGACTGGAGTGTCGCGGGTGGCTGTGGCCGGATGTTGGTAATCCCATCGCGCCGGGCCGCGGCCTTCGCCGCGTAGTCCCCGGACAGGACGAGGGCAGCCTGTGCAGCGTCCACCTCGCTTGTGGCTGAGTCGAAGGCGGTGGCTTTCTGCTCATCGAGCGCCTGCCAGTCGGTGGCGGCCTGCTCCATCACTACCTCCAGCGCGTCCAGGTAGTCCAGACCTGCCTGCGCGGGGTCGTAAGGCGTTGCTGGCCCCGGAGTGCCCGTTACGCCGATCGAGTCGTCGCCATCACCTCCGCACGCCGCCAGGACGGCGACGAGAGCGAGCGCGACGAGGAGCGCGCTAGTCTTCACAGCTGAGGTCAACGTTGATGCTGTTCGCGTCTGCGAAGGCCTGGAGGTTGAAGCAGGCCTCGTCGCCGCGCTCCGTGATCTCGTTCACGGTCGTCTCGAACTCGTCCACGAGCGTGTTCGCCTCCTCGTCGTCATCAGCGTCGTCAAGCGCGAACGAGAGATCTGACGCGGCGCTTGCCGCATCGCTCACGGCGTCGATGAAGTCGTCGTGATCTTGCGCGACTTCATCGGGCGGGGTGATCGAGTCGAGCCGCCCGATCGCGTCGCTGAACACCTCCAGCTCCGTCTCAAGGTAGCCCTGGATCGCCTCGATCTGGCCGTCCAGCGTGTCATCGGAACCGAGTGTCGCATCAAGCTCCGCCTGCGCGTCGTCGGTGGCCGCATCGGCAGTCTCGAAGATGCCATCTATCGTCGTGAAGTACTCCTCGAGCGTCAGCTCCTCGCCGAGGTTGGGCGGGATCGTCGGGTCGGGCGGATCGGTCGGCCCGTCATCGTCATCGAAATTGCTGCCGGGGCTCTTCTGTCCGCCACCATTGCCGCCGTCCTGGTCCGTGGCGCCCGGCGAGGCGTCACCATCGTCGTCACCCCCGCCACAAGCGACAGAACCAAGAGCAAGCATGAGTAAGAGCGCGAGCGTGGCGAACAGGAATCGTATCTTCATCGGACCTCCTCGGTACCCGCATATCGTAGCGGAATGGCTGATCAGGGGCGACAGCCGAGGTCAACGTCCGCGTTCGAACCTCAATCTGAGAAATCGCAGTTCAGGTCGACGTCCTCACCCGCATCGTCGATGAATGTCTGGATCGCCCCGCACTCTTCTTGCACGTCCGTCAGCCCCGCCTCGATCGCGGCTACGTCATGAATCGGGAAAGCGTATGTCCACACCGCGATCGCGGTCTGCAGCGCGATGAACTCATCTTCGAGACCTTCTGGCGGCGGGCTTAGCTCACGGAGCAGCTTGTTCTGCAGGTCGTTGGCTGGCCCCTGCAAGGCAGATGCGAACTCCTCTGCCTCTGCCGGGTCCGTCGCGAAGTCCGGG
>JANLRX010000331.1:0-13510 GCA_031362025.1 Chloroflexota bacterium | reverse complement strand
GCCGCCACCCGCATATCGCACCACAGCGACAGCTCGAGCCCACCCGCCACCGCTGGCCCCTCCACCGCCGCAATCACCGGCTTCGAAAGCTGCATCCGCGTAACCCCCAGCGGCCCGTATCCCTCCGCCGAGAGAATGTTCCCCTTCCCCTTCGAGATCGCCTTCAGGTCCGCCCCCGCGCAGAACTTGCCGTTCGCCCCCGTAATGATCGCCACGTTCATCTCCGGGTCCGCATCGAAGCGCTCGAAGATGTCGATCAGCTCCTGCGCCGTGTCCCGGTCGATCGCGTTCGCCACCTCCGGCCGGTCCAGCGTCACGATCGCGATCGCACTGTCGGTCTCGTAGTGCACAGTCATGGGAGTTCCTCCTTCGGTTACCAATTCACCGACGGGTTGAGTACGAGGCCCGCCTAGTGCCGGAACGCGCGCATGCCGGTGAACACCATCGCTACGCCGTACTGATCGCAGACCTCGACGGCTTCGTCGTCGCGGGCGCCTCCGCCGGGCTGGATGATCGCCGTGACCCCGGCCTTACAGGCGTCTTCCACGGCGTCATTGCGAGCGAAGGGGAAGAACGCATCCGAAGCGATCACCGCGCCCTTGATGCGCTCGCCGGCGTGCTCGATCGCGTGCTGCGTAGCCCACAGGCGATTCGGCTGGCCGGCGCCGATGCCAACGGTCGCGCGGTCCTTTGCCACCACGACGCCATTCGACTTCACGTGTTTCACACACGTCCACGCGAACCGCAGCTCCTCGAGTTCGGCGGGAGTCGGGGCGCGCTTCGTCGCCACGTTGACCTCGACGTCCTCGCCGCGCTTGTCGTCCGGCGTCTGCACGAGCACCCCACCGAGGATCGAGCGGTACTCCAGGTGCGCGGCGTTGGGCCCCAGCCCCGCCCCGCCGTTTGACAGAGCTGAAGCTCTGTCCGTACGCACTGCGGAGGCAGGCTGTCGGAGGATGCGGAGGTCGCGGCGCTTCATCAGGCGGTCGAGCGCTCGCTGCTCGTATCCCGGCGCGACGATGATGTCGTAGCGCTTGCCCTTCATCGCCTCCGTCATGTCCCACGTCACCTCGCGGTTCACAGCGATGATCCCCCCGAACGGCGAGATCTCGTCCGAGGCGTAGGCACGCTCGTAAGCCACCGCCACGCTGTCCGCACAGGCGATCCCGCACGGCGTCGCGTGCTTCACGATCACCACGGTCGGTGGGTCGAAGTCGAGAGCGCAGCGCCAGGCGGCGTCGGCGTCGAAGTAGTTGAGGTACGACATGTCCATGCCGTGCAGCTTCTCGGCGTCGACGATCCCCAACGGTCGGCCCGGCCGCGGGTCGCTGTACACGGCGCCGCGCTGGTGCGGGTTCTCTCCGTACCGCGTCTGCGCCACGCGTTCGAGGCCGACGGTGAGTTGCGCCGGGAACTCATCGGCGCGCAAGTAGCCTGCGATCATCGTGTCGTACGCGGCGACGTGCTGGAACGTCTTCGCGGCGAGCGACCGGCGGTACTCCAGCGGTACTAGCTCCTGGCGGAGGTACTCCAGCACCTGGTCGTAGTCCGCCGGATCGACGACCGGCAGCACCCACGGGAAGTTCTTGGCTGACGCCCGCAGCATCGTCGGCCCCCCGATATCGATGTTCTCAAGCGCGAGTTCTTCGGTTACATCCAGCCGGGCGATCGTCTCGCGGAAAGGGTACAGGTTCACGCACACCAGGTCGATCGGTTCGATACCGGAGCGCGATATCTCGTCCATGTGCTCCGACTTGTCCCGACGCGCGAGGATGCCGCCGTGCACCGCCGGGTGCAGCGTCTTCACGCGGCCGTCCAGGATCTCGGCGAAGCCCGTCAGCGTAGAGATCGACTCCACCGGCAGGCCCGTCTTCTCGACGAGGTACTTCTGCGTGCCGCTGGTGGAATAGATCGCGAACCCCAGCTCCACCAGGTTCAGCGCGAAGTCTTCAAGGCCTGCCTTGTCGTACGGAGCGAGGATGGCGATCGGGGAGGTCAAGCTTCCGCCTCCGAGTGCTCGAAGTAGTAGTCGGCTAGCGCGTGGTCTATCCCGCCCTTGCCGAGGCAGAGCGGGCAAGTGGTCCGGCCAAAAGTCATCGCTTCGATGCCTTCATACTCCATCAACTTGTCGCCTTCGATCCAGAGATAGGTCTCGTCGGGTTCGAACTCACGTGTATCGACGGGCACTCCCCGATCCAGGTCACGGTCAAGCCGCAGCACTTTCTCGCGCTCACCCGCGTGCTCCCGGAAGAATGTCTCGAGCGCTGTCGCTGAATTTGGCGCGTCGACCTCCTCTTCCCATCCAGTCTCGTGCACTCGCTCGCCGTTCCAGCGCGCGCCGGGCGACTGGGAGGGATCAGTGAAGTACCGATAGCGACGTAGGAGACTCGATACTTCGGCATGGCACCGGGCCGCCGCTAGCCCGCGTCCTCGTCGTCGCTCTCCCACACCGCCGCGAACTCCTCAGCCGTGGCGTCGTCCACCTCGCCCGCGCCGTCGCAGAGGGGGCAGGCGACCATGCCGAGCGTCGATTCGTCGAGGCCCTGGTACAGCATCAACTTCCCTTCTTCGATCCAGACGTAGGTGCGGTCGTGTTGCCAGCCTTCGGTCACGGCGACCGGGCGAGACGTTCCGTCTTCTTCGATGATCCCAACATCAGCGCCGGGGGCATGGTCGCGGAAGAAGGCGTCCATCGCCTGCTCCCAGTTCTTCCCCTCGTACGTCTCTTCCCACTCCGTCTCGCCGACGTATTCATCGGGAATCGTACCGGTCAGTGCGCGACTCACGTCTGTGAAGGCTGGATCCTTCAGCTCGCGCTCGATGTAGAAGATGCGGAAGTTAGCCATCGTTAGAGGAGTAGCAACTCTGCGTCGACAAGCCGTTGGGAAGTCGGATCAACGGCAAAGCCAAGCGTTTCGAGCGTTACTACGCCGATCAGCATACCTGCATACGTATCGCTCACCAACACCGGTGTGAATCCATCCTTGCCTTGAATTTCAACCCAGGCCATCGATCGATCAACGGCTTCGGTACCACTTGCGGTTCGTACTCGATTCTGGCCCCGGATTGACAAACCGAGGCGGTCGGTCAAGCCTCGGGGGATCGTCGTCAGAGTAGCTCCGGTGTCAACGAGGGCATCCGGCATTTCTACGACCTGCTCCGGCCGATCAGGATGGGATATGTGGACTGCTACTTTCACGTGCCCCATTGTACTCCGCTACCCGAAACTACTTCGCCGCAAACCCATGACTCCGATAGCTGCGCCTGCACTTCGCGAGCGTCCTCCGGCGATACGGCGAGCACGATGCCTAGACCCATGTTGAATGTACGGTACATCTCTTCCTCGTCGATGCCGCCCTGCTCCTGGATCAAGCGGAACAGAGCCGGTACGCGCCACGACGAGCGATCGAGCCGCGCCCGGAGCCCATCCGGCATCACGCGCGGCACGTTACCCGGAATGCCGCCGCCCGTGATGTGAGCGATCCCATGCAGCTTCGGCAGCACCGGGCGCAGGTCGCCGAGGTAGCAGCGGTGCGGCGCCAGTAGCGCGTCGCCGAGCGTTCCTTCAAGACCGGGGTAGTTTTCGTTCAAGCGTTCGCGTTCGGCCGCGGGGTCCTCATCGAGCCCGACGCGGAACAACTTCCGCACGAGCGAGTAGCCATTCGTGTGCGGCCCGCTGGACGGCAGGCCGATCAACACATCGCCCTCGCGGATCGCGGAGCCGTCGATCACAGCGTCGCGCTCAACCACGCCGACGATGAAGCCGACGAGATCGAAGTCGCCATCCCGGTAGGTGCCTGGCATGTCCGCCGTCTCGCCGCCGAGGAGCGCCGCGCCCGCCGCCTTGCAGGCCTCCACACACCCGCGAACGAGGTCGGCCTTCGCGTCGTCGGAGAGCCCACAGTTGCCGATGTAGTCCAGGAAGAACAGAGGCTCGGCACCCGACGTCAGGATGTCGTTCACGCAGTGGTTCACGAGGTCGTGCCCGACGCTGTCGTAGCGATCGAGCACGCCGGCGATCTTCACCTTCGTGCCGACGCTGTCAGTGCTGGCCACCAGCACCGGCTCGCGATACTGCCCGAGCTTGAACAGCCCCGCGAACGGGCCGATGTCCGCCAGCACCTCCGGCCGCCGCGCGCTTTTCGCGAGGTCCGCAAACCGCGCGACGAGCTTCTCCGCCGCGTCTGTATCGACGCCGGCTTCGGCGTAAGCGTGAGGCAGTGAAGGCTTCGGGCTGGTCACTCCTGGCTTAGTCGGCCGTCGGCTTGATGTTCTGGTTCAAGCGGAAGAAGTTGGTGGGGTCGTACTTGTTCTTCAGCGCGACCATCCGGTCGTACTTCGGGCCGAAGCTGTCGCGCACGCGCTGTTCATCCTCGTCTGCCAGGTAGTTCAGGTACGTGCCAGCCTGCGCGTACGGCTCACCTACTGCGGCCAGGTTCCGTACCCACTGGATCTGCTCTTCGTCCTGCGCCGGGTCCGTCCAGGTGCCGAGCGCGTGCAGCGCCCACTTCGCCTTGCGCCAGCCCATCGCCGAGTTCTCTTCATCAACGCGGTGCACCTTGCCGCCGAGCGGCTGGATGAGGATCGTGGTCAGCGGTGACACAGGCGGCACCTCTGCGGCGGCCACCAGCTTGTCGATCAGTTCGTCGGGCAGTTCTGGGTACATATCCGCCTTCCAGTACTGCCGCAATCCGGGCGGGTTGCCGGCCGTGAGCAAATCCTGGATCGCAACATACGGCATCGGCTGGCATGCGTTCATCACGGGGCCAAGGTCAGTAAGCGGCTTGATCGCTTCCGCGCCCTTCTCCGGGTCGCCGGCCCAGCAAACGATCACTCCCAGGACCAGCATGCCACGCACTGGGGGAGGAATCGGGTCCATGTCCGGCGCCGTGATCAGGGCTACGCCGCCCCCCAGGTTGTCATCCGCCGTCTCCATGAAGTCACGATAGGCACGGATCACCTGCTTGGCCATGAAGCGCGGGAACCCCAGGAGTCCGCCGTAGACCATCGGCCCGATCTTGTGGAGCTGGTACTTGAACTCCGTGACGACGCCGAAGTTGCCGCCGCCGCCGCGCAACCCCCAGAACAGCTCCGCGTTCTCATCGTCGCTGGCGCGCAGCACGCTGCCGTCCGCGGTCACGATCTCGACGCCGAGCAGGTTATCGACGGTGTAGCCAAGCTTCCGCTCGAGCCACCCGGAACCACTGCCGAGGGTCAATCCGCCTATGCCGGTGGTAGGGTTCCGGCCGCCGGTGACCGCAAGACCGTGCTCCTGTGTCGCTGCATCGAACTCGCCCCAGCGAACGCCGCCGCCGGCGGTGACCGTCTGGGCCTGCGGATCCACGCTGATCGAGTTCAGGAGCTTGAGGTCGATCATCAAGCCTGCTTCGCAGACCGAGTGGCCGGACGCCGCGTGCCCGCCACCCTTCACGGAGACGAGCAGGTTGTGCGTCCGCGCAAAGTTGACGCACTTCTGAACGTCGGCGGTGTTGGCGGGCTGAGCGATCAAGCCTGGGTGCTTGTCGATCATGCCGTTGAAGATGCTTCGGGATTCGTCGTAGCCGGCAGATCCGGGTTCGAAAACGTTGCCCTGAAGGCTGGATGCGAAGTTCCGGACGTCATCATCCGGGATCGAACTGCCAGCGTGGTTTACGAGCGATTGCACCATCAGTGGGCCTCCTCCATGCTCTTCTGCTGAGTTGGGACGGCCCCTATTCTACTGCGAGCAAAAGCGCGCGACTAGCGGTGGTCTTCTTCCCAGTTATAGGCCGGGCCGACGGGCACTTTCTTGCCGCCGCGGCCGGAGCGCTCGAACACGAGTTTGTCCATCTGGAGCTGTACCGGCATCGGGTAGTCGCCCGTGAAGCAGGCTGTGCAGAAGCTGCCCTTATCTTGCTGAACAGCCGTCATCAGCCCATCCAGCGAGAGGTAGTGCAGGCTGTCCGCACCGATGTGCCGGCGGATGTCCTCCACGGACTGCTTGGCCGCGATCAGTTCCCACTGCGTCGCCATGTCGATCCCGAAGTGGCAGGGGTGCATGATCGGCGGAGCGCAGATACGCATGTGTACTTCCGTGGCTCCGGCGTTGCGCAACATCTCGACCACCTTCGGAGTCGTCGTCCCGCGCACAATCGAGTCGTCGACAACGATCAGGCGCTTACCTGCAATGACTTCCTTCAGCGGGTTGAACTTCAGGCGCACTCCCTGCTCTCGCAGGCGCTGATCCGGCTTGATGAACGTGCGGCCCACGTAGCGGTTCTTCACCAGCGCCTCTGCGTACGGAATCCCGGACGCGTTCGCATAGCCAATCGCCGCCGCCGTCGCGGAGTCCGGCACGCCGATTACGAGGTCGGCCTCTACAGGTGCCTCGCCCGCGAGTTCTGCGCCCATGTTCATGCGCATCGGGTGCAGGAGCTTGCCGCGGATCACGCTGTCCGGTCGCGCGAAGTAGATGTACTCAAATACGCACAACGCATCGCGGCGCTTCTCGGCGCCCTGGGCGGCGTGCAGGCCTTCGCTGTCGATCACGATGACCTCGCCCGGCTCCACCTCCCGCACGAACTCGGCGCCCAGGTGGTCCAGCGCGCACGTCTCGGAGGCGATGATCCACGTCCCGCCCGCCATCCGGCCGATCGAAAGCGGGCGTACACCGTACGGGTCTCGCATCGCGATTAGAGAGTCGGCTGTGACAGCGACGAAGCAGTAAGCGCCTGCCATTACGCGCATCGTGTTGGAGCAACGTTCGATCCAGGTCTCTCCCGGCGCAGATGCCAGTAGCCGCGCCGCGACCTCGGTGTCAGTCGAGCCGCTGAACTCCCAGCCGGCCTCTTCCAGTTCGTCGCGGACACCCTCAGCGTTGATCAGGTTGCCGTTGTGAGCCAGCGCCACCGCGCCATTCGCACCGACGACGTGCACTGGCTGGGCGTTTTCGGATTTGCTGGAGCCGGTGGTGGAGTAGCGGGTGTGACCGATCGCGATGTGGCCAGGGAGGTATCCAAGATCCATCTCGTCGAAGACCTGCGCCACGAGGCCCATCCCGGTCTTCGTGTGAATTTCCTTGCCGTCTGCTGTGGCGATCCCGGCGCTTTCCTGGCCGCGGTGCTGCAGAGCGTAGATACCGTAAAAGGTGATGCGAGCTACGTCGGTGTCGCTGTCAGCCGGGGCATATACCCCAAAGACACCGCACTTTTCCTTCCAAGCCGGACTATGCACGGACACGCCCAGCGCCGCTGGTGAGGGAAGGACGATACCGGTAAGGCTTGTGCATCATGAAGAGCGAAGCCGTGGACTGGCACAGGGATTTTATCATTTCTGTAACGCGAACATCAACGGAGGCTAATCTTCGATGGCAAGCGGCCTCACTCCCTCACGGTGCACGAACTGCACTCCCTCCACCTCCACGAGCAGGTTCTCCCACTTCTCTTCCTCGCCCGGACGCGTGCAAACCGCTGCCGCCCGGTGGTACGGATAGTCAAACGACCAGTGCGCGTCGACCGAATCGAGCGCCGACGCCGCCTGCTGGATCGTCACGCCAAAATCGAAGCCCACAGCGACGTATCCTTCGATGTACCTGTCACCCAGGTCCGCGTTCTTAGTGTTGTAGGCTACGACGCGCCCGCAAGGCACCTTCTCGAACGCCCCGGAGTCGTGCGCGGCGAACCCGAGAAGAGCCAGGCCAACCGCGGGAAGGGCACCGAGCAGTGGGAGCCAGGGAGGGACAGCCACGTCACACCCCCATCCGCATGCGCTTGTGCGCCGTGCGGATACAACTGTCCTGGACAACCTCCAGCCCTGCCGCCCGCGCCCTCTCCGCTGCCGCTTCGTTCGCGATGCCCAGTTGCATCCAGACCACCTTCGCGCCAATCTCGATCGCCTCGTCCACGAACGGTGGCACCTGCTCCGAGCGCTTGAAGATGTCCACGATCTCCACCGGCTCCGGGATCGTACGCAGGTCCGGATAAGCCTTCTCACCCAGCACTTCAGTCTCGTCCGGGTGCACGGGGATGATCCGGTAGCCCGCCTGCTGCATGTACTGCGCCACGCTGTACGCCGCCCGTGTCTGGTCGTTTGAAAGGCCAACGACAGCGATCGTGTGGTAGGGCTGGAGGATCTCGGCTTCGTTCACGTCACGACCAGTGTAATCCCGGCGAGTACGAGGACAGCGTTCAGTGGCACCGCGATTACCCAGACCCACGGAAAGGCGGGGGACACATCCTCGGTACCTGCCGCCAGCCCGAGGACGGCCCGAGCGCGCACTAAACGCGTCGCCGGAACGAACACATCGACGGCGGCGAACGACGGTCGTCGCTCTGAGTCACCCTCTGCCCGGTGCCCCCGCACGATCGACACGATGCCTTGTTCGCGCAGGCGGTCCTGCCAGTCGCTCGCCTCAGCGGGGCCGGCTACCGTCCCGACGAGGGCCAGGCCCGGCTTGCGAGGGCTTCGGCCCGTCATCCCGCCGCCGGTTCCGCCTTCGCCGGCTCCTCGACCTCGGGCGCGACCTCGGCAGCGGGCTCCGGTTCGATCGCCGCCGTGATCACGAGCGTGCTGCCTGTCATCTTCGCGAGCTCTTCCCCCGCATCGATCGCCCGGTTGAACGCCTCGTCCAGCAGGTCCGGCGAGTTTGCCGAGACCACCTGCGCGATCGGCCACCGCTTGCCACTTGCCTTCACGAGCGTGATGTCCCACGCCCGCAGGTCCAGCGGAGGCGGAGGCCCGGAGGGCGTGATGTCCCCCAGCGGGAAGTCCTCGATCTCGAAGTGGTCGATCTTCCAGAACGGCACGAGGTCCATCGTCCCGAGGCCAAGCCCCAGCACACCCTGCTGAAAGCGGACCGACTGCTTCTTCGTCTCGATCACCACCGCCGCACCGATCGCGGAGTACACCAGGCCCATCGCCGAGAACGGTGCGAGCAGCAGCCCTGGCAACAGGATGAACGCCAATGCCGTCACCGACAGGTCATCCGCGAAGAGCGCGATGATCGTGAAGAGCGACATGCTGATCAACAGTCCGGCGAGCGGGAAGAGCACCGCTGCCCGCTCCGGCCGGAGGTCGATCCGTTCCTCGCGCACGACCAGTACGCGCCGGTCGAGGGGGATTCGCTTGATCGCCTTGCTCATGCCTTCATTCTACCGAGCCGCCAGTCTTAACCGGCCAACCCTTCACCCGCAAGCCACAACCCGTTACAATCGGCAGCGTGCGCAAAGACCTGATCGACATCCTGGCCTGCCCGCTGGACAAGGCGCCCCTTGAGCTCGAGATCGCTGAATCGAACGGCGACGAGGTCATCCAGGGCGCGCTGAAGTGCACCCAGTGCGGCGAGGTCTACCCGATCGAGGACCGCATCCCGAACCTGCTCCCGCCCGACATGCGGAAGCCCGTGGAGGCAGAGTAGTGGAACAGTCGCAGCGGACCGGCCTCTTCATCATGATCGGCGCGGCGCTGGAGTTCGTGATCTTCTTCTGGGCGATGACCCGTAAGAGCTACGCCGCCGTCGCGCTGCCCGTGGGCGCCTCGCTCGCTGTCGTCTCCGCGCTCGCCTTCTGGATCGGCTGGACGATGTTCACCGGCGAGACCGACGAAGTCGAAGAGTCCGCCGACGCCGCGCCCGAAGCCTAGACAGCCGGGCCACGGCCCAGGATCCCAGTCGTCGCGCGATCCGGACGCACGTGCCACCCCGGCTCCTCAACCTTTCGCGCTCCACCGTCGCCCATCGCCTTAGACAGCTCGGCAATCGTCTTCCCCAGCACCGGGTGCGTGACGCCTGAGGCGATCTCGGCGAGCGGCGTCAGGACGAACGCGCGATCGGCGAGGCGCGGATGCGGGACGGCAAGCCCTTCGCTTTCGAGCACCAGGTCGTCGTAAAGCAAGATGTCGATGTCGATCGGTCGCGGGCCGTTGCGCGTGAGATCCGGGCGACGGCCGATCTCGGCTTCGATGCCCTGGAGGAAGCGGACGAGCGGCAGCGGTTCAAAGCCGGCTTCCACCTTTGCGGCCGCGTTGTAGTACGGCGGCTGGCCCGGCGGCTCGGGGTACGTCTCGTACAGCGACGAGATCTCGACGATGCGGATGAAGCGCGTAATCGTGTCGAGCGCCATGCGCATGTTCGCGGCTCGATTGCCGAGGTTGCTGCCGAGCGCAAGGTAGACAGTTGCCATTCCGCAAGTCTAGCGGAACAGCGCCGGGTTGGCGGCTTCCAGCCGCGTACAACTGCGTCTGCCATCTTCGCGACGCGGGCCATGCAGGTCATGAACCGCCGGAAGTGACTCCAATCGCGCGGCTGAACATGCCCAGTAAAGTGTCGTCCACAAGCTGTGTCCCAATCGGATTATCCAAGACACTAAGCCAGGTTCCGTCTGCCTGTCGCCTCAGGACGTCGGTGCTAGTGCCCTCGAGTTCAATCGGCAGACCTGCCGGCCCGGGTGCAGAAGCGCGCCAAGCCACGAATACGAGAGCGAGGTCGGTGGCAACGATCACCTTGACTGCCTCGCCCGACATTATCGACTTGCTATCCACAATAGCCGACAATTCGGCGCGAATAGCCTCCTGTGTGTTCACTGGTTCACCGGTCGAAGTAACGAACACAGCGCCGGGTTCATAGAGAGCCAGTGCGGCATCAACGTTACCTGAGTTTAGTGCGGCGGCGAGAGCTGGATACATGTCCTCGGGTCTCACGAATCCCACTGCTGTGCCTCCCAATCTGTCCGTTGTTAGTTGTCGCCATCATAAGACTGCAGTCCGCCGACGTCACTTGGTTGTTCAAATCTCGAACCTACGTTGGTCGCTTCCAGCCGCGGACAACCGCGTCCGCCATCTTCGCGACGCGGGCCATCTCCCGCACGTCGTGGACACGCACGATATCCGCGCCGTTGGCGATCGAGATGGCGACCGTGGCCGCGGTGCCTTCGAGGCGGTCCTCTACTGGCACGCCGCCGAGGACGATGCCAATCGTGGACTTGCGCGAGGTGCCGACGAGCAACGGTCGCCCCAGCACCCGAAACTCCGCGAGCCGACGTAGCATCTCCAGCGCCTGCTCCTCCGTCCACCCAAAGTTGAACCCCGGATCGAGAATGATGCGCTCCGCCGGCAGCCCTTGCTCGCGGGCGATCCGCAGACTCTCCAGCCAGCCCTCGACGACGTTGCCGATCGTGTCCTTGAACACCCGGCCACGCTGGTAGTGCATGGTAATCGCTGGCACGCCCGCCTCGGCGGCGACGCGCGCGATCTCGGGCTCACGCTGGAAGCCGTGCACGTCGTTGACGAGCGTCGCACCGGCTTCGATCGCCGCCTTCGCGACGCTCGCCTTATAGGTATCGATGCTGACCGGGATGTCCAGCTCCTTTACGAGCCGTTCGATTACCGGGATCGTGCGCCGCAGCTCCTCATCCGCTTCCACCGCTGCGAAACCCGGCCTCGTCGATTCGCCACCGACGTCGACGATGTCCGCGCCGTCCTCCTGCATCTGGAGTGCCTGGCGGACCGCAGCGTCGATGTCCGTCCCGAGACCGTCGCCGGAGAACGAGTCCGGCGTCACGTTCACGACGCCCATCAGGTACGTGCGCGTACTCCAGGCGAACTCCCGCCCGCCGATCGTCATCGGGACAGGCAGGCGGCGGGAGGGCGGTTCGGTGACCATGTGCTCGCTATAATGCGGGTACAGAAGGGAGTCGCTCAACGTGACAGACTACGCGCATCCCGAGATCCTCACCGACCCCGAATGGCTGAAAGCCCACCTGCGCGACCCGAACGTGGTGGTCGTCGACTGCGACGAGCTACCTGCCTACCAGCGCCTGCACATCGAAGGCGCGGTGACACTACGAACACACCACTACCTGAAGAGCGTCGGTGACTCCGCCTCTGGGCCGGGGATCGGCATGCACGTGCTCCCGCCGGACAAGTTCGCCGACGAGATGGGCAAGATCGGGATCTCGAACGACACAACCGTGGTCACGTACGACAGCTTCGGTGGTTTGTACGCAGCCCGGTTGTGGTGGGGGCTGGACTACTACGGCCATCCGAACTGCAAGGTGCTGAACGGCGGTTTCCGGAGTTGGTTCCTGGCCGGCGGCGCGACCTCATTCGACCGGCCGAAGATCACGCCCGCGAAGTTCGAGGTGCGCGCCGTCCGCAACGAGACGTGCGCAACGAAGGACGACGTACAGGCGGCGATCGACCGCGGCGACACTGTGATCTGGGACGTGCGCGCGCCGGGCGAGTACACAGGCGAAGACCAGCGGACGAACAAGCGCGGGGGCCACATCCCCGGCGCCGTGAACATGGAATGGCTCGACCTGACGGCGGCTCCCGTACGCTCTGGCCTGCTCCTGCCCGCGGACGAAATGCGCGCAAAGCTGGAGGCGCTCGGCGTCACCCCGGACAAGCATGTGATCACGCACTGCCAGGCCGGCATCCGCGCCGCGCAGGCGTACTTCATTCTCCGCCTCCTGGGCTACCCGAGCGCGGCGAACTACGACGCCTCGTGGTCCGAGTGGGGGAACGTCGACGACACGCCGATCGTGAAGTAGTCACGGGGCGACGGGCTGTTATCAACATCATCGCGTTAGTCGCGGTTCACCTCTGCCCTAACCAAGCGTAAGCTTTCGGCAACAATTCCCGAACGACGCCCGGGAGGTGATTACGCATTGCATTTGGTCGCGAGAGGCTAACTTACGCCGTTTAGCCGATTCCACCCGCTATGAAAGCCGTGAGAATACGGCCGTAAAGACACCGGTTGCCGTTCCGTCAGACTTCGCAACTGCGACATCAGACGTACGGCACTTAGTTATCCAAGGGAGGGTGAGGGAATGAATCTCCAGCGCACTACAAGCCTGGGCGGCCTGGTACTGATCTTCGCCGCAATCGTGACCCTGGTGGTCGTGGGCCTGACGATCGGGTCCACCTCGGACAAGTCGCCGTTCGAAAGGGACGAGGTGGCGGAATTCCTTACCGACACCAACGACAAGGAAGGCGGGATTGCCGCAAGTATCGCAGTAGCAATCTTCAACGACGGAGTGATGGGGCCGTTGATGGCGGCAGTGTTGTACGTTCTCTTCCGCGACCGCAACCCGCTCCTGGCGACCATCGCTCTGATTGCGGTCGGGATCGGCACCACCTTGGCCCTGATGTCAGACGCCGCCAACATCTTGCTATTGGGCATCGCTGAGGACTTCGTCAAAGGAGGTGCTGGCGACGTTGCGGCGGGCGACGCCGCGTCGCTGCAACTGGGCCGGTTCTTTGGCGCGCTAACGTTTGTGCTGTTTAACACCGCGTTCACGGCCTACGGCACGGCGCTGGTGGCAATCGGCACGCTGCTGGTTGGGCCTGCGGGTCGGCTCAACCCCCCGAAATGGCTCGGGTGGCTGGCCATCGTGGCGGGCCTGTCGGCCTGGTTGGCCTGGGGAGTGGTCGTGGCCGATCCCATGTTCGTCTTCTTCCCGATCAACCTCCTCACGACCACGGTCTTCTCGCTCGGGTTGGGTTGGTGGCTCTTGCAGCACAGCGACCTTGAACC
>JANLRX010000321.1:0-2090 GCA_031362025.1 Chloroflexota bacterium | reverse complement strand
CTCGATGCGGAGGGAGTGGCCCTCGCCGACGACGCGGAAGCCGGCGGTGCGGTTGTCGTAGCTCCAGGCGATGCCGACGGGCGCCCAGGAGCCGGGGAGATAGCGCTTGTACGAGTTGATGGTGGGCGCGAACAGGGCCATGAGTTCCGGGACGCTGGCCATCCAGCCGCCGAGGAACCAGCGGAAGGTGTCCGAACCCTGGACCGGGCCGAGGGGTTTGTCCCCGGCGAAGGCGTTGGTGTCGCCCTTCCAGAGGCTGAGGTGGATGTGGCAGCTCGAGCCGGCCTGGTCCTCGAACGGCTTGGCCATGAATGTGACGCTGACTCCGGCCTCGTCCGCGATCTCTTTCATCGCGAGCTTCATCACGGAGTGGCGGTCGGCCATGGCGAGCGCTTCGGTGTAGCGGACGTTCATTTCGTGCTGGCCGCGGCCCCACTCTCCCTTCGAGCTTTCGACGGGGATCCCGGAGCGGGCGAGGTGGCGACGGACGGCGCCGTTGTAGTGCTCCTCCCGCGCGCCCTGCAGGAGGTGATAGTCCTCGAGGTACCAGCCGGCGGGGGTGAGTCCCGCGTAGCCCCTGGCGGCGGCGTCACGGTAGCTGTCCTGCATCAGGTAGTACTCGAGTTCGGACGCGGCCATGGCTGTGAACCCGGCATCGGCCGCGCGTTGGAGTTGCTTGCGGAGGATCGAGCGCGGGGCGACGGAAACGAGGTCGTGGTTCTTGGGGTCGTGCAGGTCGCAGAGGACGATGGCGGAGCGGTCCAGCCAGCTCGCGAGGCGGAGGGTGGCCAAGTCCGGGACCATGTGGAAGTCGCCGTAGCCCTGTTCCCAGCTCGCGTACTTGTAGCCGGGGACGGGGTTCATCTCCATGTCCACGGTCAGCAGGTAGTCGCAGGCGTGAGTGCCGTTGCGCTGCACGTCTTCGAGGAAGAAGTGCGCGTCGAAGCGCTTACCGTGCAGCCGCCCGTAGTGGTCCGGGAAGGCGACGACGATCGTGTCGATCTCGCCGGTCTGAACGCGATCGTGCAGTTCTTCGATGGTGAGCATCCCTTGGACTGTCATGCGTGCGATTATCAGGGACAGACCGACAAGCCACAAACCCGGCAACCACCCCAAGAGCCAGGAGGACGCGATGGCGCATACCGAGATCACGATGTACGGCACCCTGTGGTGCAGCGACTGCAAGCGGACGAAGAAGTTCTTTGGGGAGCAGCGGGTGCACTACGAGTTCGTGGACGTGGATATGGACCCGGACGGGCTGGCGCTCGTTGAGAAGATAAACAAGGGCAAGCAGATCATCCCCACGCTGGTGTTTGGGGACGGTTCGACCCTGGTGGAGCCGTCGAACGCGGAACTGGCGGCGAAGCTCGGCCTGCAGACGGCCGCGAAGCAGAAGTTCTACGACCTCATCGTCGTCGGCAGCGGACCTGCTGGGCTGACGGCGGCGCTCTACGCGGCGCGCGAAGGGATCGACACCCTGGTCATCGAGCGCGGCGGGGTGGGTGGGCAGGCAGGCGTGACCGAGCTTCTCGACAACTTCCCGGGGTTTCCGGAGGGCATCTCGGGCGCGGAGTTTGCGGACCGGTTGCGGCAGCAGGCGGAGCGCTTCGGCGTCGAGATCCTTTCGGCGCAGGAGGTGGCTGAGGTTGGCGTGGATGAGCAGTACCGGTTCGTGAAGACATCGGACGGGATGGAGTATCGGAGCTGGGCGATCCTGCTGGCTGTGGGCTCGACGTACCGTCGGCTGGGCATCGATGGTGAGGACGACTTCATCGGGGCGGGCGTGCACTTCTGCGCGACGTGCGACGGGGCGTTCTACCGCGGGAAGGAGGTGCTCGTGGTTGGCGGCGGAAACTCGGCTGGTGAGGAGAGCATCTTCCTGACGAAGTTCGCGAGCAAAGTGACGATCGTGACGCGTGATTCGGAGCTCAGCGCGAGCAAGATTGTCGTGGAGAAGGTGCTCGAGTCGCCGGAGATCGATGTGGTGACCTACACCTAGACGAGCGCTTTCAGGGGCGACTAGCGGCTGGAGTCAGTGGTGCTAATGGACACGCTGACGGGAGAGGTGCGCGAGGTGAAGTCCAACGGCG
>JANLRX010000278.1:0-1504 GCA_031362025.1 Chloroflexota bacterium | reverse complement strand
GGCGCGTCGAAGATACGCTCGATGACGAGCGCCTCGTCGGTGGCAGCGGGGGTGTCTTCGGTCTTGTTTGTGCTCATGATCTTCTCCTTCTGTACGTGTGTTGGGACGGTTGTGGTTAGGCGGCTTTCATCGTTTGCAGGTGCTCGTTCAGGCGCTCGAGGCTCTCCGTGGCGCCGCCCTCCATGCCGGACTGCAGCATCCCGTTGCGGTCCTCGGTCGAGTCGAAGCTGAGCGTTTCGTGCATCAGCGTCCGGCCGTCTTGCTCAGTGAGGACGATCGTGATGAGCGCGGCCTTATCGGCGTAGGGCTCGACATCATAGATCTGCGTGAAGACGAGGCGCTCTGGTCGTGCGATCTCCCGGAACTCACCCTTGAACGGGTGCTCGGAACCGTCTTGGGCGCGCTCGGTGAAGCGCCACTCGCCGCCGACGCGGACATCCATCTCGCACCTTGTGAGGACCGTGCCTCGCGGCCCCCACCAGTTTCGGATGTGCTCCGGCTTGACGAACGCCTCGAACACGAGGTCGCGTGGCGCATCGAATGTGCGCGTCATCAGGATCTCGCGGTCCGACGGCAGGGTTATCGTCAGCTTGTTGCTATTGCTGGTCACCATCTTTTTCCTCCTTCTGCTGCAATTCCTTCAGGTATTGGTCGAGGCGGTCGAATCTTTCTTCCCAGTGCTGGCGGTACTCACCGACCCAGTCGGCGACTTCCTTCAGTGGCGTCGGCTCCAGGCGGCAAGGGCGCCACTGGGCGTCGCGGCTGCGGGCGATGAGGCCGGCGCGCTCCAGGACCTTGAGGTGCTTGGAGACGGCGGGCATCGTCATTGCGAACGGCTCCGCGAGCTCGGTCACGGACGCTTCGCCGTCAGCCAGCCGGGCGAGGATGGCGCGTCGTGTGGGGTCAGCCAGCGCCGCGAACGTACTGCTGATGCGATCGGGGGTCTCTGTGAATGTCATGTGTATTTAACCTATTGGTAAAATACGATTCGCCCAGACGCCTGTCAAGGGGTCTGGCTAAGGGAATGCGGAGGTTTACGGTTCTGTAACGCGCAGCGTGCCGACCATGCCGTACTCCTCGTGGCCGGGGAGGTGGCAGATGTACAGGTAGTCGCCGGGCTCGTCGAAGGTGACGGTGGTGGTGCGCGTGGTGAACGCGCCGAGCGTGACCTCAGTGGGGCGTTCGTTGTGGAACGACTCGGTCCCGGCGCGGTGCCGTTCGTGGAACGCCGCGTCGCCGACGAGCCATTCGTGCTCGATCGGATCGCTGTTCACGAGCGTGATGGTGATCGGCTCGCCGGCCGTGGCGGTGACGATCTCCTGCTTGAACGCCGAGAAGTGGACCTCGATTGTGGCCTCGTCGGCGGAGGCGTGGGGGCCGCCCCCCCACCGGAGGACTGGGGGGGCCACCCACACGGCCCGCCAAACGAAGGGGGGCGGGTGGCGAGAGAGCCCCCCCCAAACGCCAGTTAGAGATAAGCCCCCCCGCGCGGGCGGCCCCCGCC
>JANLRX010000281.1:0-2464 GCA_031362025.1 Chloroflexota bacterium | reverse complement strand
CGCCGCGGTGGTTGTCCCTGTTGTTGGCGATCGTCCAATCGATTTTCCAGTTCGCGGCGTCCTTGATGATATCGCCGAGGTCGGAGAACACGTCCAGTCCGAACTGGTTGAGACAGTCGCGCACGGAGTTGTTGATCTCCGATCCGACGTTCGCGTTCGCCGCCTCGTAAGCTTTCCAGTCCGCCTCACTGATGCCCGCTGTGGCATTGAACGTCCTCACCTCGTCTGGGTCCGGGAGGTTGGGCCCGTTGAGCGGCTTGTGCAGACGGTTGCTGCCGTCGATGATCTGCACATCGACGTGCTGGGAGGCGTAAAAGTCCAAGAGCTTCATGATCTTGGAGGCGATGGTTATTGCTCCCAGCGCGCTACCCACCTTGCCAATCGTGCCCTTGCTCGCGCCGGCCTTCTCCATCGCCTTCTCAACCATGATCGGGCCTGCCGCGTCGATCAGAAGACCATTAATCTGTCCGCCGAACGGTCCATAGACGCCGCTGAGCACCTTCTTAGCGTCGCTGCAGGGCTCGTTGGCGGCCGGTACCGCAAGGCCCGACAGTGGCTCACTCGGATACACGGTCTGTCTTTCGAAGACCGCAAAAAGAAGCCGCAGCCCCAGGAGGTTGAGGTGGACGCTTTCGGGCGCGGCGTCGCCTGCGGCCAGGTCTACCGCCGGGTCCTGTGCCTGGGCCATGTGCTGCAGGAAGAGAGGCGTAAAGCTGTTCGGATCGTCCGGGAGGTCCTGCGCTCCGACGACTAGCTCCTGCAGCATGGCAACGATCTGTTCGCCGGGGGTGCTGTCATCGAGGAAAGGCCAGCCGAAATCGGCGAGCATGTCCCCCAGCTCGACGGCATCCATCTGGTGCGAGCCGGTGCGCGCGGCGACGGCGAGGATCTGCACTTCGAGCGGAATGGCGACGGAGAGTGCGGCCGGCTCGACAGCCTGCGTGTAGATGGTGCCGTCGGCGTCGCCCGTCGAGACACCGCCCCGTGCCAGTGCCTCCTCGACGGCGCTAACGACATCCAGCAGGCTGCCGTCGCCGGAAATGCGCGCGTACAGCTCGTCCGCGGCGTCCGAAGGCGATGTCCCAGGGATGAGCGCGTTGATATCGGAGCATTCGTCCGGAAGGCCCGCGTCGAACCCCGCGAGGTAGTTCAGCAGCATGATCGCGTCGGTGATGTCGGTGTCGCCGTCACAGTCGACGGAGACGGAGTTCGCGCAGCTCGAAAGTGGCGCAACGCCACCGGCGATACCAAGCACCGCGATCACGTCTTGCGTGTTCACGGAAGTGTCGCAGTTGAAGTCGCCGCTGAACGAGGCGTCGGCGCTCTCGTTCTGCTGGAACACGACAAGCAGCGAGACGGCGACCGAAGCGATGACGGCGAGCCGGAGCACTCCGATCACCACGCCCTCGGGAACGCCGCCGCGCCGCCGCAGGTGCCGCCATCCTGCGGCGTGACTGCCGCGCCGGGGCACGCTGGATGCAGGTCCCATTGCGTATGATGGGAAACTGAAGCTGAATCCGTCCAGTCAAAGCTACCAGCAAGAGGCCCTCCGTCGAAGGTACGGTCGGCGTTAAAGTTCGAGGTTAGGAGCCAGGTGACGCCATAGTCGAGCAAGTCGCCACAATGACTGACGACATCCTGGTCTCCAGCGAGGCCGAGGGCTTTGTATTTGTGCGTCGACTGGTCCACTATGATCGAACCCGACAAGGAGCGTCCTCCCGGCTCGTACCCCGGCTCGGGTATCTCAGAGCCGCCGGTGAAGGGGCAAGGGGGGTCGGTAGCGGTGAAGCCGCTGGCCTGCACGAGCACACTCCCGCGCACCAGGACGTAGTTCCCGATGGGCTCCAGTTCGAATCTAAGATTAGAGGCGGTGATTGTGTAAGTTAGGTTGCCGCTGCCGTTGCCGTATGGGTGTACCTGCGTGGCGCTGGCCGAGCCCTCGTAGGCGCAGGGCTGATCGGCAACAGATCCGAGTGGGGAGTCGCCCAGTGAGGCGATACCCGTGTGCTGTGACCCCTGCAGGGTGGTTGAGGCAACCACGACCGCCAGCCCCAGCTCGCTGTGTGGCGGAAAGATCGACTTAATCGTGGGGTGTATCTCCGCCTTGATTGTATGAGTCGTAGTCTTTACCTGGCCCGTCGGCGGCGAGCATGATTCCTTCTTGGGGTAGTAGTCCACCCTGGCATTCCCCGACGGATCGGTGTAATGGGTGTTCGCCCTGGTTAAGATTTCGCCGTTCGCCGGCGTCAGACTGCCGTAGTCCCAGACCACGAGGAAGTCCTTCACTCCGCTGATGAACTCAGCGGGGTCGTATCCCGCGAGCGGTCCTCCGAGGACGACCGCGTCATCATTGCGAGGTGGGAAGCTGACGTTCATCGTGATCGTCCGGAGTCCTTCATTGAGGCTGTCTGTGTACCTCCAGTGTGTGGGTGCGACGGGGAGGCCCGTGGCCCTGATGTTGTTG
>JANLRX010000250.1:0-2265 GCA_031362025.1 Chloroflexota bacterium | reverse complement strand
GGGTACGTCGTGCACTGGCTCTGGAACCGGCCGAACCAGCCAGGGTCGCGCTACGTGGCGCTGTCTTTCCTCGCGGTGTGCGGCGCCACCTTCGTCTACTTCTACCCGCACTGGGCCGCGGTCGATGTGCCGCGCTGGCTCGATGACACCTACTACTGGTTCGACAGCTGGCGCTGAGCGAGGGCTGAGGGTTAGGGGTTAAGGGTTGAGGTTGGACGCTAGGGAGAATAGGTCAGCGGAGCGACTGTCGGTCGTCAACCGGACCTCGCCAGATTCACTGCGTGCTAGACCATCCCGGCCGGCTCCTTCACCCATCACCCATCACCCATCACCCTTTTCGCCATGCTAGGCTTCGTCTACCTCATCGCCGGGATCATCGCGGGCGTCGCTCTTGTCGAGCGCTGCGCCCCGAACGTGCCGCCGATGGTGCGGCTCGCCGGGGGCCTCGTCGCCGGGATCATCGGGAACGCCTGGATCGCGTACATCGTCGGGCTTACCCTGTCCCCGCTGACGGACGAATCGCTGATCATCGGCCTCCTCGTCGCGTTGGCGGTTGACGGCGCCGTAATCGGGCTCTACGGGCGTCTCCTGCGGCCTGCGCGCTACCGCCTGAGCGCTTTCGAAGTGCTGTTCATCGGCGCGAGCCTCGCGTTCTCGTTCTGGTTGATGGACAACCGCCTCGCCGAGTACGACGGCCACCTGATGGTCTCCGCCGAGACGTGGGGCGACACGGCGCTGCACACGGCGCTCTCGCGGTCGTTCTCCTGGGGTGCAAACTACCCGACGGAGTACCCATTCTTCGCCAACGAGCCGGTGCGCTACCACTTCGGCTACGACTTCTTCGCCGGCTCCCTGCAGAAGGGCGGGATGTCAGTGCTGCTCTCGTTTAACCTGCCGGGAGCGCTGGGGTTCACGGCGATGATGATGGTGCTGTTCAGCATCGGGAGGATGCTCTTCTACCACGGCGAGAAGACGGCGCACTGGTGGCAGAGCCGGGCGATCTGGGTCGGGCTCATCGCCGTCTGCGTACTGCTCACGAACCAGTCGCTGGAGTGGGTGCGCTGGGTCGAGCGCACGGGCAGCGTGGGGGCGGCAATCGATCCCGCCAACTGGTGGAACCACCCGTCAGACCGTGTGCCGGGCACGAACTACCTCTCGATCGGGCCGTACTACCCGGACAAGATCGCGATCTTCAACACGCTCAACGTCTACCTCACGCAGACGCACCTCATCATCGGGATGGCGACGGTGCTCTTCGTAACCTTCGGGCTGCTGCAGCCGCTGCGTTCAGGCGCTCCCTTGCAGCGCGACCGCATGCTGTTCCTGGGCGTGCTCTTCGGCGCGTCGTTCTGGCTGAACGGGGTGCTGTACATCGCGGCCGGGGTGTTCTTCGGGTCGCTGCTGGTGTTCTTCGCGGTGACGGGTGCGTGGCGTCACGCCGAACGAGCGCCGCCGGAAGCTCGCCTCAGTCAGTTCGCCGGTGAGTTCTGGCGTTGGACGAAGATGGCGGCATGGTTCATCGTGCCGGCGCTTGTGCTGGCGATTCCCCAGTCGATCTGGCTGAACGGCGGCAGCCTGAGCAACGACGGCGCTTTCCGCACGCACATCGGGTACTTGGTCTGCTCCTCGCCCAACTCTGCTTGCCACGCCAACGGCGAGATGGACCTGCTGAACCCGCGCCACTGGCAGGAGTTCGCCGAGTACTGGGCGCTGAACGAAGGCCTCGTCTTCCCGCTGCTCGCGATCGCGGCGTTTATCGGCACGCGCTCGGACCGCAAGGTCCTCGGCGCCGTGATGGCCGTGTTCGTCTTCGGGAGCCTCTTCCAGCTTTCACGCGACCTGGGCGGGCACAACCACAAGATATTCAACCTCTGGGAGGTACTGGCCGCGCCGTTCATCGCCTACGCGATTGTCGAGCTGTGGAACATCGGCAAGGACAACTTCGGTACCGTGCAACTGCGGATGCGGACGCTTCAGCCGTTCGCCTGGATGATCGTCCCGGTGTTGTTCTTCTTCCTCGTGGTTTCCGGTCTGCTCGACTTCATGACTGTCAAGAACGACTTCAAGGTGCTAGTCTTCGGCGACAAGCAAGCCTCGATCGACTGGATCGACGACAACACGGCCGGAGACGCCGTGTTCCTCATCGAGCCGGGGAACCTCTACACGGCCCCGACGCTCGCCGGCCGCGGCGCCTTCCTGGGCTACGACTCCTGGGCCGGGAGCGCCGGGTACGACGTCGACAAGCGCCTCGCGGCGATCCAGTCG
>JANLRX010000214.1:0-3215 GCA_031362025.1 Chloroflexota bacterium | reverse complement strand
CACTTATGGGCCGGATATCACGGTGGCGGTGGATGCGACGGGGGCTTCGTGTTTGAACCTGGAGACGGCGGGGTTGGAGTTTGTGGATGGGTTGGATTTGGCTTGTCCGGGGGATGCGCAGTAGGCGCTTCGCGCGTTTGAACAGGGGAACAAGGAAACAGTAGAACAGAGGCGTCCCGGCTGGTTTGTCGGGGCGTTAGATGCACGGCCCCCGCAGCCCCGCCGGATCCTGTTGCCACAGGATGACAGTGTTGTGGAATGCGTGGGCAGAGCGGGCGGTGGAGGCTGGGGCCTCGACTACGGTGGGTCGATCTGGCGGTCTCGGGTGGCGGGGCTAAAGCGCCGCAACTACGACATGACCGGGGCGTGGGGTGCACGGCTCCCGCAGCCCCGCCGGATCCTGTTGCCACAGGATGCCGCGAGCGTGTGAGCGGGGCACGACGGCGGTTGCTCGGGTAGGTGGTGGTCGTGCTCGCGGCGTTGGTGGGCGCAGCGCGAGGTGTTTGGGTGCGCGTTTTGGGCGTGGTGCGGGCAATGCTGTGTTGCGAGGGGGTGAGGCTGGGGAGAAGGCTGCGCCCCTACGCGAGGAGGGCAATTTCCGGGGTGGGGTTGACAATGGGCAGATATCTTCCTATTCTTTCGGTATGCCTCGGCGAAAAGCTGGAACTCTGCTCCCGATCGAGCTTTCGATTTTGAATGCGGCGATCGAGTTGCGCGTCCGCGGCGCGCGCTTGTTTCACGGCTTCATGATTGCGAAGGAGATCAAGGAGCGGGAGGATGCGAAGCTGCTGACTTCGCACGGCACGCTTTACAAGGCGCTGGACCGGATGCGGAAGCTGGGCCTGCTGGAAAGCGAGTGGGAGGATCCCTTGCTCGCAGCGCAGGAGGGCCGGCCGCGACGCCGCTTCTACTACATTACGGCGGCGGGCGAGGCGGCGCTGGTGCAGGGTTACATGGCGCAGGCTGTTCCGGCGACGCAGCAGAGAGGGCTGGCGGCGCAGTGAGGTGGCTGCTCGATCTCGCGATCGCGCTCACACGAACGTGGACCGCGACGTATACGCGCGGCCTGCCGGGTGACGTGCGCGCGGAACGGCGCGAGGAGATTGACTGCGACCTCTGGCACCAGCAGACGCTGGCGGACCTTGAGCGCGAGCCGGTGACCGGGACTGCGATCGAGATACTGGTCAGGGTCGCGCTGGGCATGCCCGCTGACCTGCTCTGGCGGGTCGAGGCGGGCTCATCTACACAAACTACAACTCGGAGGAATCTTGTGAACGATACCTGGCCAATGCGAGTTGGCTTACTGGTTGTGACCCTGCCACTGTTGCTCCTGGTAGTGAACGGCGCCGGAATAGCATTCCTGGGCAACGGCGACTTCAATAACAGCACCGAACATGTACTGTGGGGGCTCGCGTTCCTGGTCTGCCCGCTAGTGACGCTTGTCGGCTTGTGGTTGTGCCGGGCCCACCCAAAGCTGGGCCTCTGGATGGTCATCGGCGGGGCGCTGGCGAGCGCTCTGATGATGTTCTGGATGGCGTTCATCACGGTGCCGGTGGCGCTACTGGTGATTGCGTTTGCGGTCAAGCGCAGCCGCGGATCCAAGGAAGTTGATGGTGGGTCAGGACCCCCCACGCCTTCGGCCGCGAATGAGGCGCGATGGAAGAGGCTGCTGGCAGTTATTGGTCTCTGCGTGGCGGCAATTGTTGGTATGGCGGCGTACGCCTTCTCCCTGGAGGAGTGGGGGAACACGAGGGCGATCCTGTTTAACCTCGGCGGTTTCACGGCTATCTCCGTGGGTTTGTACGCTTCCGTTCTGCTGCTATCGGACATTTGGAAGGGTCGCAGGCCACAGTCCAGCATCTAGATCGTTTGGGCAATTCGAATGACGGTGCAGTGAGGGTAGGTCGGGGCTGGGGCTCCGACCTACGTGGGGCGGAGTACGCACGCGTTTGGTGTGCGTCCGTTGAAGAGATGCTGTACTTCCCCTCCCGGGCGTTGAAGTGATGTTGTACTGCCCACCCACCCACCCCGGAATGAAAGAGAGATTCCGGGGGGACACCCCCGGAGCCCCCTGCCAAAGGCGCTGCGCCCTCTGGACTCCCGCCTCACGTCGAGAGGGAAGCGATGTTTCTCGGGCTGCTAAACGCAGCGTCGGTGTCCATCGACCGGACGGGTCGAGGCGCTTCTTCGTGGCGGTGTTCCGATGGGCGCCGGGCGGGGCTGGGGCCCCGACCTACCGGGGGTGGGGGATCCAGCGTTTGCCAGAGACTATCGGCGCTGACACAATGCAGAGAATTCCTGACGGCTTTGTATGACGATATCGACGACTGAAGGACGACCCACGCCAGACTTGCCGTCGGACGTTGTGTTGCGGACGGTGGGGCTGACGCGGCGATACGGGAAGTTCACGGCGGTGGATGCGCTGGACCTGGAGGTGCGGCGCGGGCAGGTGTTCGGATTCCTGGGGCCGAACGGGTCGGGGAAGACGACGACGATCGGGATGGTGCTCGGGTTGCTGCGGCCGACGAGCGGGTACGTGGAGTTGTTTGGTGTGGACACGCGGCGCGATCTGACGGGGCCGCTGAAACGCGTGGGGTCTGTGCTGGAAGGCGCGGCAGCCTATCCGCACCTTTCCGGGCGGGACAACCTGCGGACGTGGGCGATGATCGCTGGCGGCGTGCCGGAGGGGCGGATCGCGGAGATGCTGGCGCTGGTGGGGTTGGCGGACCGGGCGGGGAGCAAGGCGCGGACGTACTCGCTGGGGATGCGGCAGCGGTTGGCGATCGCGGCGGCGCTGCTGACGGACCCGGACCTGATCGTGCTGGACGAGCCGACGAACGGGCTGGACCCGGCGGGCATTCGGGAGATACGACAACTGGTGCGAGACCTGGGCGCGATGGGCAAGACGGTGTTCGTCTCGAGTCACATGCTGGACGAGGTGGAGCACATGTGCGACCGCGTGGCGATCCTGAAAAGCGGCCGGCTACTGATGCAGGGAAAGGTGAGCACACTCGTTGGGCAGTCAACGGCGCTGGAACTGCAGGTGACTGATACGGACCGCGCGCTGGAAGTGCTGCGCAACCTCGATTTCGTGAAGGGCGTGACGCGCGAAGGTGAGCGGCTGCTGGTGGAGACGGCGGGGGAGCGAGCAGTGGACGTGAGCCGGGCGCTGGCGGAGCAGGGTATATACCTCTCCGAGCTGCGGACGCGGCAGA
>JANLRX010000202.1:0-6577 GCA_031362025.1 Chloroflexota bacterium | reverse complement strand
GGGACGCTGCCGCCTCGATCTCCATCGGTGTCGTGCTGGCCAGTGTTGCGTTCATGCTCGGGCTACAGTCCCGCAACCTGCTGCTCGGCGCGGCGGCCTCTCCCGAAGCGCGCGAGAAGCTGGAGTCAATCGTCACGTCCTTCCCGGAAGTGGATGGGCTCGAACGGCTGCTGACGATGCAGATGGGCTCGCACAGCATCCTGGTGACAGGCGAAATCCGCGTGAAGCGGGAGATGACAACGAACGAGATCGAGAACCTGATCGTGCGCGTGGACCGGGCCATCGCCAAGCAGCTACCGGAGGTCTCGGAGACGTTCTGGGAGCTACACAGCGGCGAGGCCAAAGGGGATCCCCTCCAGCGCATCCATCACGAAGCGGACGAAACGCCCACGGCGGGCTAGCTCATGCCGGACGACGCACTCTTCCGGAAGATCGACTCCTACCAACTGCCGGTTGCCAATCTCGATGCAGCCATCGCCTTCTACGCGGACCGGCTTGGACACGAAATCGTCTGGCGGAGCGAAAAAAGCGTGGGGCTCAGCATACCTGACCAGAAGGGCGCGGAGATCGTGCTCCAAACTGAACGCCCGGCCCAGGAGACCGACCTGCTCGTGGAGTCCGTCGATACCGCGATCGAGCGCTGGGTGACGGCCGGCGGAAAGGTGCTCAGCGGGCCGTTCGCGATTCAGATCGGGAAGTGTGCGGTCGTCGCGGACCCCTTCGGGAACGTGCTCGTGATGCTCGATATGTCACAGGGGCGACTGGTGACGGATGACGACGGCCGGATCGTCGGGAACGAACCGGCGGGCTAGTGCCGGACTTCGCCGATTAGTTCGTGGCGAATGATCTTCACCGACGCGGGGTCAAACAGCGTCGCGAAGACTTTCCCGAATTCGACCTGGTGGGGCATTTCGCGGTGCGCCTTCACGGCGTCATCGTCGCGCCACATCTCGAAGACCAACACGTGGTTCGGGTCCTTAACCCCGCGGTGCCAGCGGTAGAGGATGTTCCCCGGCTCGTTCTGATCGACCGACGCGATCAGGTTCTGGATCGTGGCGATCGCCTCATCTTCCTTGCCAGGGAGGATGTCGAACTCGGCTGTGACTGTGATCACGCTAGGAAGCCGCTTCCGGCCTGATGAACCCGGCGACGGTGTTCAGCAGCTCGACGTTGAAGGACGAGCGGTCCAGACACTCGTCGAACGCAGCCTGTAGCTCTCGCATGTGCGGGGTCTTTCGATGTGCGTCGAACGAGATCTGGTCTGCGTAAGCCTCGTAGACGTAGATCTCCTGGGGGTTCACCTGACCGCGGTTCACCACGTAGATCAGGCACCCGGGCTCTTCAGCCCTGACGGCGACTTCCATCTTGGTGACGGCGTCAACGGCCTGTATTTCTTTGCCCTTCTGGATTTCAAAGCGGGCGAGGACGGTAATCATTCGAAGCCTCCTATGGCATGAGTCGAGGCGGAGTATAGCAGCCAGACGCCGCGAGTGGGAACGCTAGCCCCGCGGATCGACCTTCGTCCAGGTGGTCTCCCCCGGCGGCCGGATCGACAGGTGAACGAAGTGCGAGTCCTCGGTTGCGCCGTGCCAGTGCTCCTCGCCGGCGGGCACGATGACGATGTCACCGGGCTCCACGAGGTTCTGCTGGCCCTTCGTCGCGAGGATGCCGCGGCCTTCTGTGCAGTGCAGAACCTGGGGGACGTTATGCGTGTGCAGGTACGTCCGCGCGCCCTTCGAGAAGCTGACGAGGATTATGTCGAGTCCCTCGTCGCTCGGAACGATCGGCTGGACCTTCACCTCGCCGAGAAAGAACTCCTTCTCGCCGGCGTATCCCTCGGACTCTGACATGTGTACGACTCGCACGCCGCTAGTGTACCAACTCGATGCGGGCTAGCGCTTCACCGGACCGGGACTGCCCGCAAAATCGATGAACGCGACCGGCACGCCGCACGCGCCGGTGTGGTGCACGCTGACGATCCGCCCTCCCTGCAGCGCCGGATGTGGCTCCCCGATCGGGTAGCCTTTCGCTTTCACCGCCGCCGCCAGTTCAACGATGTCCTTCACCTCGAACGTGAGTCCGGCGACAACGCCGCTCCCCGGCTCACCGCCCACCACGGGGCCGATGACTTCGATCACGACCTCGCCCGGCCGCATAAAGGCGAAGGCCTGCTGGCCGCGCTCCATCGTCCGCTTCGTCGGCACGCCCAGCCATTCGTTCATCCGCTCGCTCACCGCGGTCACGGAAGGCACACGCAGCACCACGTGGTCGATCTTCGTAACCGCAGCACCCGGCTCCGCATCTCCGGCAAACGCGGTTTCCGGCTCAATCACCTCGATCTGCGCGCCATCGAACACCTCAGCTGCGAGGTACGACAGGCGGCCCGTGAACCCCTCCCGCGGCTGCTCGTCCGTCAGCGGAACGTTCATTTCCCGGAGCTTCGCCACGTCGGTCTCGATGTCGGTGCTCCAGAATGCCACGTGGTGCAGGCCCTCGCCTCGCTCGACGATGTGCTTTGCGAAGGGCGACGTGTCAACGACGGGCTGGATGATCTCCAGGTAGCTGCGGCCCGCCTTGAGCATCGCCACCTTCACACCGCGCGACGGCATTTCGCCTTGCTTCGTGACGGGCAGCCCGATTGCGTCCCGGTAGAACGCCAGCGCTACGTCCAGGTCCCGCACGGCGATGCCGACGTGGTGCACGTCTGTGATCATGGGCGGATTCTAGCAGCTTCGGTGTGCTACCCTGCCTGCCGTGGACACGTCAAAGCTCTCGCCGCCGGCGCTCGAATGGCTCGCCTCCGGACGTCACGTCGAGGCGAACGGCATGCCGGTCTTCGTCTACGAGCGCGGCACTGGGCCAGCGCTGCTCTTCATGCACGGCTTCCCGACCTCCTGCTATGACTGGCGCGGTGTCATCGACCTGCTCTCAGATTCATTCCGCTGCATCGCTTTCGACTTCCCGGGATATGGTCTCTCGGCCAAGCCGGTCGCCTACAGTTATTCGCTCTTCCAGCAGGCCGATGTCGTCGAGTCACTCGCAGCCTCGCTCGGCGTGACGAAAGCGCACGTCATCTCGCATGACGTCGGGACGAGCGTGCACACGGAGCTGCTGGCACGCGACCAGGAGGAGCGACTGGGCTTCCGCCTCGCCAGCTCGACGTTCCTGAACGGATCGATGCTGCAGTGGCTGGCGACGATCACCTCGTTCCAGAAGCTGCTGTCGAACAACGAGACGCTGGACCAGGGCATCGCGCTCTGCGACGCGGCAGGCCCAAATTTCGCTCAGGGGCTGAAGGCCGTGATGAAGCGCCCGGAGTGCCTGAGCGAGACCGACGTCCAGATCATCACAGACCTTCTGATGTACGAGGACGGCAACCGGCGCCTGCCTACACTCTCCGGATACATGCGAGAGCGCTTCATCAACAAGGAACGCTGGATCGGCGCGATCAAGGCGACGCAGCGGCCGACGCAGATCGTCTGGGCGGACGGCGATCCCGTCGCCAACATCGAGATGGGCCGCGCGCTCCACGACGAGGTTCCAGCGGCGCGCTACACCGAGCTGAAAGGCCTCGGACACTTCCTGCCGATCGAGGACCCGGCCGCAGTCGCCGGGGAGATCCGCAGGTTCATCGAATCGCTGCCGGCAGACGCGGTATAGTTGGCCCATGGCGACACGCGAACCGGCTGCACAGCGCGATGACTGGACTCGCGCCATCGAAGGCATCGAGTATCCGACCGGGCTGTTCGGGTTACGGCGGGCGATCATGGACCGCGGCGGCCTCGACCACGAGGTCCTCGACATCGTGAACCGCCTGCCGGAAGAATCCGACTTCGAGAGCGAGGACCAACTCCTCGCCGCCGTGCGCGCCGCCTACGCAGCGGACGGCCTCACGTCACCGATCTAACTCACGCATAACGAAAGAGGCCGGGCGCAATGGCCCGGCCTCTTTCTCGTTTCGCTTCAGGCTGCTAAAGGCGGCTCCTGTAGCCACCACCCAGCGCCAGGATTACCACCAGCACGAGCAGGATGAAGAACAGCGGTGAAACTGCCACCCCGAGTCCTCCGAACAAGAGGATCAGGAGCAGAGCTACCAGCAAAAGACCAACCCTGACGTCCTCCCTTCCTGACCTTCCGGCGCGTCTGCGCCGTCTACATCGACGTCAGCGTTGATGTCGATTCCGTCGTCAGCACCTTCGTTTACGCCGGGGACGTTGCCGCCGGGGGTGCCGTCGTCATCCCACGGCTCCCAGACGAACAGCCCAATTACGAGAGCCGCGCCCAAGAGCAAAACTGCGACCATTGCGACCATCCAGGATGCAGCGCCAGCGGCATCTGCCGAGCCGTGACCACTATCGTGTGCGTGTGACATGTCCGTTACCTCCTCTTTCCTTTGCTTTGTGAGATCACATTAGGCAACGAGAAGGCGCTATCGCATAACAGTGCCAAGTAAGGACATAAAGCGGCCATTGCAAGCCCGTACGCGGATTTGAAATGTTTTGAGGGCTACGCAGCCGTGTCAGGTGCGGAACGCGCCGCCCGAAGCGCACCGACCGCCTCTGCCGCGCCGCGGGCCATCGTGCCCACGTCGTCGCACATCTGGACGAAGCGGAACCCCTGGGCGATGCGCTTCGCAGCGACCGTCGGGTTACCGGCATGCACTCCGGGCACCACGTTGTGCTTCTTGCACGCGGCCAGGATCGCGTCGATCGCCTGCTGGAACTCCGGCGCCGGGTTGTCGTAGTTCGGCGGGAGACCCAGCGACACGCTGAGGTCAGACGGCCCGACGTACACGGCGTCGATCCCCGGCACGGAGACGATCTCATCGAGGTTCGCGATCGCCTGCTTCGTCTCGATCATGCAGATGCAGAGGGTGGTCTTGTTCGCGTTCGGAAAGTAGTCCAATCCCGCGTAGAGCACCGCGCGGCCCGGCCCGTAGCTCCGGTGCCCCTGCGGCGCGTACCGGCAGGACGCCACCGCTGCTTCGGCCTGCTCGCGCGTGTTCACCATCGGGATGATGACGCCGTAAGCGCCGGCGTCCAGCGACTTGCCGATGATCCCCGGCTCGTTCCACGGCACCCGCACGATCGGCACCGTGTCTGTCGTGGAGATGCCCTGGAGCATGTACACGGCCATCTGGTAGTCGATCGTGCCGTGCTGCATGTCGACGCACAGCCAGTCGACGCCCGAGTGCGCCATGAACTCCGCCGAAAAGCTCGACGGGACGACGAGCCACCCACCGAGGGCCGCCTTGTCCTCTTGCCACAGTTGCTTCAGCCGGTTCTCTCGCATCAGTCGCCCCCGAGAATGTATAGTCACGGCGCATTATATTCTCTGCAGACGCTATGAACCGGAGCTGACCAATGTACCTTGAACTGAACAAGAACCTCACCGAACAAGAGCAGCAGATCAAGACGGAGGTTCACCGCTTCGCCGAAGAAGTGCTGCGGCCGGCCTCCCTCGAACTCGACCGGCTGCCGAACCCCGACGACGTCATCGCCGAAGGCTCCGTCTACTGGGACGTCTTCCGCAAGGCGTACGAGCTGGGCTACCACACAGCGCACCTCCACGAAAGCCTGGGGGGCGCTAACCTCTCACCATTGGCCCGTGCGATCTTCCTCGAGGAGATGGGATGGGGGGCGGCAGACTTCGCCGTGGGCATCGGCGTGACCTCGTTCCCGTTCGGCTTCGCGGCGATGGGCCGCAACCAGACGATCATCGACGAACTCGTAATGCCGTTCGTGAACGACCGGGAGGCCCGCCACATCGGCTGCTGGGCGATCACCGAACCTCAGCACGGCTCCGACATGCTGATCGTCGGCACGGAGACGTTCCGCGACCCGAAGTCTGCCGGCGGCGTGCAGGCCCGAAAGGACGGCGACGAGTGGGTGATCAACGGCCAGAAGTCGGCCTGGGTCTCGAACGGCACGGTGGCCACACACGCGCTCTGCTTCCTGAATCTGAACAAGGAACGCGGCCAGGAAGGCGGCGGCGTGGCGATCATCCCGCTCAATCTGCCCGGCGTCTCGAAGGCCAAGCCTCTGAACAAGCTCGGGCAGCGGGCGCTCAACCAGGGCGAGATCTTCTTTGACGACGTGCGCATCCCCCGCGACTACATGCTCGTTCCGGAAGCGGCTTACCCCTACGTCATCGACTCCGTGCTCGCTGGCGCCAACGCTTTCATGGGCTCGACCTTCACCGGCCTCGCCCGCGCCGCGTTCGAAGAGGCGCTCACGTACACGAAGGGCCGCATCCAGGGTGGGAAAGCGATCTGCGAGCACCAGGCCGTGCAGCTCAAGCTCACCGATATGTTCATCAAGGTCGAGGCCTCCCGCCAGCTTTCGCGCGCGGCGCAGGTCTACAACCTGACGACGAGCCCGCCCGCCACGCAGTACTCCATGGCCTCGAAGGTGTTCTGCACGTCGTCCGCCTTCCAGGTGGCGAGCGACGCGCTCCAGCTCCACGGCGGTTACGGCCTCTCCAAGGAGATGCTGGTGGAGAAGCTGTTCCGGGATGCCCGTGCCTCCCTCATCGAAGACGGCACCAACGACGTGATGTCGCTCGGCGCCGCCCGCAA
>JANLRX010000197.1:0-9643 GCA_031362025.1 Chloroflexota bacterium | reverse complement strand
CAGACTCCTCGGGGGGATCGCTCGGAGATGGTGTGGGCGTCGGCGACGGTGTCGGTGTAGGAGTCGGCGTGGGGCTTGGCGTCTGACTCGGTGTGGGCGTCGCCGGGAAGCTGCAGTCGTTCAGCGGCGGCACCGGCGTCGGCGTCGGCGTGGAGACGTCCGAATCGATGCAGTCCGGCATCCCATCGTCATCGATGTCTGTGAGCGCGACGTCAGCTTGCACCAGTCCGTACCCGTACTGCGCATCCGGCCCGGGCACTCCCAGATCGAGTGCGCTGCAGCGGAGCGTTTGTGTGACCTGCGTGGCATTCAAGGCGGGGAACGCTGACAGCAGCAACGCCGCCACTCCACTCACGTGTGGCGCTGCCATTGACGTGCCTATACAAGGAGCCACCGTAAAGACTGTGTAGTCCTGCGGAAATGCATCACAACGCCCAAAGGTCTGCTGGAACACCTTGCTGTTTATCCCCTCGTGCTCCGGGTCGCCGCCAGGGGCGACGAGGTCCATCAACTCCCCACCCTCACCTGCACCGTGGTTGGAGTAGGGCGCCAACTGTGCCTGAATGCCAACCGCTCCAACGGAAATAACGGACGCCACACTCGCCGGTGCACTGAGCGTGGCGTTGCCGTCGTTTCCCGCTGCCGCCACCACCACAGCCCCCGCGTCGGCAGCGAACTGTAGCGCGGCCCGCTCAACGTCAGTCGCGGCACCCGTGCCGCCTCCGATACTGAGGTTAATAACCTGCGCACCGTGATCGACTGCCCAGGTTATCCCGGCGGCGATGTCTACGACGGGGCAGGTGTATTTCGCCGCCTTCGGCGGGTTTGCCGGCGTAAATCCGCAGATCTTTACCGGCATGATCGTTACGCCCGGCGCGATTCCTGCTGCCCCGGCACCGTTGTCCGTCGCCTGGGAGATCGTCCCGGCAACGTGGGTGCCGTGGCCATAGTCGTCGTTCGGATGCTCGTCCGCATCACCCGAACCGGGGCCAGCGCCGAACGCATCGTAGGGGAAGACAAATGATGTTCCGAGGTCAGGCGCCCTGCCGTATGTTGTCGCGCCGTCGGTGTAGTTCTCGTACGCCACGCCTGTATCAACGACCGCGACGATCACGCCCGCGCCGTTGGTCACTTCGTACGCAACGTCCGCATTGATCATCTGCAGGTTCCACTGGCGTACCCAGTCGGGGTCGTTCGGGACCGCCAGGGGGTAGCGTTCCCCTTGCTCTTCCACGGTGACCACCGCGTCGCTCGCAGCGAGCGCCGCGCCGATCTCTGCGCGCCGTTCTTCCGGCACCTGAACCTCGATGAAGCCGGGTGGGAGCCTTGTATCAACCGGCGTAACACCGTAGGCGCTTAGCAGGGCATCCAACTGGGCTTCAGGGATGTCTTCGCGGAAATGTACGACGAGGCTACCGGGAAGAACTTCTCCCTCCGGGTGCGCGATGAAGACGCCCGGCTGCGAGTCGCTATTCGGTGATAGCGCGAGGAAAGCGAGGGCGAGGCCAGCCACCACTCCCGTGAGCGCGAGTAGCCTCCACCTGGATTGTTTCAAGCCGATTCTTACCGCCTTACTGCCGCCCGACGACGATGGATCGCCGTCTCTGATGATCTTATGCTGTCTCCCGCCCGTAGCAAAGGCACCTCGCGGCGGGCGTATGTTTTTAGTCCGATTCGGAAGCGGACGCGTGATAATATACGTCACTGTCCGGCGACAGGGGTTGCCGGCTTCGGAAGGAGAACGCCCGCAGTGACCGCAATCCGCACCGAAATGGTGGAATTTCCCAGTAACGGCACGACCACGCCCGGCTTCCTCGCGCGCCCGGAAGGCGACGGCCCGTTCCCCGGCGTCATCGTTATCCAGGAGTGGTGGGGCCTGAACGACAACATCAAGGACATCGCGCAGCGCTTCGCCAACGAAGGCTTCGCCGCCTTCGCCCCGGACCTCTACCACGGCACGGTCGTGGACGAACCCGATGAAGCGATGAAGTTGATGATGCAACTCGACATCAACCGCGCCAGCCACGAGCTTGTGAAAGCGACCGAGTACCTGGCCGAGGAGCCGTACATCAAGGGCCGCGGCATCGGCGCCGTCGGCTTCTGCATGGGCGGCGGGCTCGCGATGACGCTGGCCTGCGACACGCCGCTCATCCAGGCCGTCGCCCCGTTCTACGGCGCAGCGCCAGAGCCGATCGACCGCGTCCAGAGCATCCAGGGCCCAATCGCCGCCACCTACGCCGAGAACGACCCCTGGTTCGGACCCGAGGTGCGCGAGAAGCTGGGTCAGGCGCTGGGCGAGCATAACAAGACGTTCGACATCAAGGTCTACCCCGGAACCAGTCACGGCTTCTTCAACGACACCCGCCCAGAGGTCTTCGACAAGAAGGCGTCGGACGATGCCTGGCGCCGGGTGGTCGAACTTTTCGTCGGTAATCTCTGAACTTTCCACATTATGGCCTGCCTCCGGCTGCATAGGCCGGTTACCCGCTGTTACACTTGAATAACTCCATGACAACATCGACCACGACGGCGTATGAGACCGTCATAGGCATCGAAGTACACGCGCAGCTTCTCACTCGCAGCAAGATGTTCTGCGGGTGTCCTACTCCCACCCTGGAATCGCCCCCCAACACCCACATCGATCCAGTTTGCCTCGGTGCGCCCGGCGCGCTCCCTGTCATCAACCGCGAAGCCGTGGAGCTAACGGTGATGACCGGCCTCGCCCTCAACTGCGATATCCCTGCCGAGGCCAAGTTCGACCGCAAGAACTACCATTACCCCGACCTCATGAAGGGCTACCAGATCTCCCAGTACGACCTGCCGCTCTGCAAGAACGGCTGGCTCGAGATCGAGGTGGACGGCCAGAAGAAGCGCGTCGGCATCACCCGCGTGCACCTCGAAGAAGATACCGCCCGCCTACTCCACCAGACCGACGCCGCGACCGGCGAGCCGTACTCGCTCGTCGACGTGAACCGGGCCGGCCTGCCCCTGATGGAGATCGTCTCGGAGCCGGACATCCGCTCGGCGGAGGAGGCTCGTGCGTACCTGATCAAGCTGCGGCAGGTGCTGCGGTACATCGGGGCCAGCAACGCCAACATGGACGAGGGCAACATGCGCTGCGAACCCAATATCAGCCTCCGGCCACCCGGCCAGGCAGAGTTCGGGCAGAAGGTGGAGCTGAAGAACATCAACAGCTTCAAGCACGCCTACGACGCGATCCACTTCGAGGAGCGGCGCCAGGCCGAAGTGCTGAACTCCGGCGGCAAGATCAGCCAGGAGACCCGCGGCTGGCGCGAGGACACCAACCAGTCCGTCCCCCAGCGCACCAAGGAGTTCGCCGAGGACTACCGCTACTTCCCGGAGCCGGACCTGCCACCACTGGTCATCGACCGCGCGTTCGTGGAGCGCGTCCGCGAGCGCATGCCGGAACTGCCGGACGCCAAGCAGGCGCGCTTCCAGGACCAGTACGCGCTCTCCGAGTACGACGCCCGCGTCATGGCCGACACTCGTGCTAAGGGCGATTTCTTCGAGAACACCGTTGCCCTCGGCGGCGGGTCAGCCGAGCGGGCGAAGACCGTGGCCAACTGGGTAACGGGCGACTTCGCGCGGCTGCTCAACGCTGAGAACATCGACATCGCTGACGCAGAGGTCACCCCGCAAATGCTCTCCGACCTCATCGATATGCAGGAAAAGTCCGAAATCTCCGGCAAGACCGCCAAGGACGTGTTCGAGCAGGTGTTCCGCACCGGCAAGACCCCGCAGGCGATCGTGCAGGAGCAGGGTCTCGGCCAGATCGAGTCCTCAGACGAGGTGGCGCAAGCGGTCGTCGCGGTGATCGCGGCCAACCCGAAACCCGTCCAGGAGTACATAAACGGCAAGGAGGAAGCGATCAAGTTCCTCGTCGGCCAGGTGATGCGGGAGACCCGTGGCCGCGCCAAGCCAGACGTGATCCTGCAACTTCTTCGCGAGAACTTAAACGAAAAGCCGTAGTTTTTAGTGATGTCAGTCCGTTAGTAGTATTAATCAGATGAAAAAGTACTTCGCCTTCGACTTCCTAAAGTGGTTCTACCCCGGCATGCACATCAAGCGGTGGTTGTTCCTGACCGTCCTTGGCGTGGCGATGATGACGTTCGGGCTGAGCTACATCGTCCGGGAGGCGTATCTCACCGGTTTCACGCTGCCGAACTTCATGTACTACGTCACGCTCCAGTTCATCCCGCGGTACGTCCGCGGCGCGATGTATATGGGCACAGCGCTGGGGTTGATCCTCTACTCGATCTACAAGCTCAACGAATCGCTGATCAACGTCCTCGTGCCCAACCGGGACAAGACCGACAGCATCGTGAACACCATCTACACGCAGCGCTTCCTGCGCCGCGGCCCGAAGATCGTCGCGATCGGCGGCGGCACAGGCCTCTCCTCGCTCCTGCGCGGGATCAAGGAGTACACCGGCAACCTCACCGCTATCGTGACAGTGGCCGATGACGGCGGCTCGTCGGGCGTCCTCCGTCGCGAGCTTGGCGTTCTGCCGCCCGGCGACGTCCGGGCCTGCATCGCCGCTCTCGCGGACGCCGAGCCGCTGGTCACGAAGCTCTTCCAGTACCGCTTCTCGGACGGTTCCGGCCTCGCGGGTCACTCTTTCGGAAACCTGTTCATCGTCGCGATGTCCGGCGTCGTCGGGAACTTCGAGGACGCGATCCGGCAAACGAGCCGCGTGCTCGCAGTCCGCGGCCAGATCATCCCCTCCACGCTGGCAAACGTCACTCTATGCGCGAAGACGGATGACGAGCGCACGATCACCGGTGAATCCTTGGTCGGCCACGCCACCTCCAACGGCGAGGGCCCCGAAGGCCGCATCCGTGAGGTGTACCTGCTCCCGCACAACCCGCCAGCCCACCCGGAGGCCGTGCGCGCCATCCTGGAGGCCGATCTGATCATTCTCGGCCCCGGCAGCCTCTACACAAGCGTCATGCCCAACCTGCTGGTCGAAGGCATCCGGCGCAGCATCCAGGCCTCGTCGGCGCCCAAGATTTATATCTGCAACGTCGCCACCCAGCACGGCGAGACGGATGGTTTCGACGTCGCCGCGCACCTCCAGGCGATCGAGGACCACATGGGCAAGGGCGTGATCGGCAACGTACTGGTCAACAGCAACGTCCCGGCCACCATCCCCAAGGCTCCGGGCTCCGAGGGCGTTCGTCTGGACTCCCATATAAATAATGGGGTACGATTGATGCTGGCTGACGTCATTTCAGAGGAAAACCGGTACCACCACGACTCCGAGAAACTGGCCCAGGCCGTAATGCGCATCTACTACGACCGCGACCAGGTGGCGCCGATCTCGTCTGAACAGGAAGAAGACCTGGTCACCGCCGAAAACTAAGGCACGAAAACATGACTCTCGAAGATACACTCGCACTCGCCTCAATCCTCGTCTCGATAGCCCTTATCGCGATCATCCTGCTCCAGGTGAAGGGTGAAGGCGTCGGCGGCCTCCAGAGCGGCTCGTTTGTCCGCACCCGGCGCGGCCTCGAGAAGACGCTCTTCCAGCTGACGATCTTCCTGAGCGTTGTCTGGCTCGGGGTCGCGGCGCTTGCGGTCTACATCCGGTAACCGCTTCCCCCTCGTTCCTTCAACAGCATGAGCACTGACCGAATGCAATTGCCGCCTGCACATGGGCGCGGCCCCGGCTGGCCCCTCCTCGCAGTACTTGCCATCGGTGTCATCCTCGCCATCGCCGGCCTCCTCAGTTTCGCCAACCCCTTCGACAGCGACGACGCTCAAGGCACCCGCTACACCGAAGCCGTCGTCGGTCAGCCCTCCAAGATCAACCCGCTCTTCGTCTACCTGAACGACGCCGATCGCGATGTCGCCTCGCTCGTCTTCAGCGGGCTCACCCGACTGGACAAGGACGGGACGCCGACCCCCGACCTCGCGTCGAGCTGGGAGACGAGCGATGACGGGCTGACCGTCACCTTCCACCTCCGCTCCGGCGTCACCTGGCACACCGGCGCTTCATTCTCGGCGGAGGACGTCGTCTTCACGTACGGGCTGCTCGCCAACCCCGGCATCCAGACCGACCCGGAGCAGGCCGCCCTCTGGCAGTCGATCACCTGCGTCGGAACGGACAACCTGACCGTCGCCTGCACCCTGCCAGAGCCTTACGCGCCATTCCTGACCTACGCCTCGATCGGTATCCTCCCGAAGCACATCCTCGAATCGACGACTTCGGCGACGATCGCCGACGACCCGTTCAACAGCCGACCCATCGGCACCGGGCCTTATCGCCTCTCGGATCTGAACGAACAGCGGGCCGTCCTCCGCGCGAACGACGACTTCTACCTTGGCTCGCCGGCCATCGACGAGATCGAGCTGCGCTTCTATCCCGACGTTGCGTCCGCCACCGCGTTCATGGTGATCGGCGACGTGAACGGTCTCCTCGTCGACCTCACGATCGGCCAGGAAGACTTCGACACTCTGCGCTCCGTGGACGGGATGCAGGCGCATCCGGCCAACCGCAGCGCCTACACCAGCCTCTACATGAACAACACCGAGCCGCCCCTGAACGACATCATCGTCCGTCGCGCGATCTCCGAGACCATCGACATCGATTCGATCATCACCGGCCTCGTCGGCGGACGCGGTGTCCGCACGGACACGCCGATCGTCCCCGGCACCTGGGCTTTCGACGAAAACCTCGACCAGCCCTCCCTCGACCTGGGCCGCGCCCGCGACCTCCTCGAAGAGGCCGGCTGGACGCTCCCCGAAGGCAACGACCTGCGCGTAAAGAACGGCAACGAACTCCGCATTACCCTGATGACCGACGAAGACGCTCTCCGCGGCGCCATCGCCGACGAGATCGCAGCGGAGCTATCCGACATAGGTGTGGAGGCGACCGTCGTCCGCCAGCCGGCGAACGACCTCGTGCGGGAGTACCTGATCCCAAGGCAGTACCAGGCGGCGATCTTTGGATACGACCCCGGCGCCGACCCCGACCCGTATCCAGCGTGGCACAGCTCCCAGGCCCTCGTGACCGGCCGTAACATCGCCGGCTACACCAGTGACCCCGCCGACGAGCTGATGGAGGAGGCCCGCCGCATCAGCGATGTGGACGAGCGCCGCGACCTCTACGCCCAGTTCCAGGACCTCTTCCTGAACGACGTGCCCAGCCTGCCGCTCTACTGCCCGCTCTACGTGTACGTCGTCTCGGATGACGTGCAGGGCATCGACGTCGGCGTGCTGTTCAACTCTTCGTCCCGCTTCCGCAACGTCTGGGAGTGGTCGATGCAAGACTCCCCCGCCATCGGCGGCTAGCCTATAATCGAGCGCAACTGCATGGAATTACGCGAACTGCTGGTCATCCTCGTCGTCGCCGCGCTCGGCTGCCTCTTCATCTGGTACGAAACGGGCCGCGAGCGAGCCATCCTCACGACCGCCGCCATCTTCCTCGGAGCCTTCGCGCTTCTCGGCGCGGTCGCCGTCGTCGCCACTTAAGGGATCGCCGGGAGGATCACGACCGGCACCTGAACCACCTGCTGCGCGCGGCCAGTCTCCGTCGTCGCCAGGTAAACCCACAGGCAGAACGGCGTCGGCTCCGTCACGTTGGGTAGCACCACGTCCGCCGCGAACGGGCGCGTGAAGTCGGTCACCGTTAGGCCCTTCGGTGGCACGCGATACTCGCGCAGCAGCGGCGGCAGGGTATTCACCTGCACCACGTTCTGCCGCTGGTCCACGATCGCCAGCGTCACGCCCTTGTCGTTCTCACCGATGCCGGAACCCCAACCGCGCACGTGCACCGGTAGACGCACCTCCTGCCCGGCCTTCGGCTCCTCCACCTGCAACAACGCCGGCGGTGCGAGATCCGAGTTCGGCGCGCAGACCACAAGCGGTGTCGGCGTTGGCACGGGGCTGGGCGTCGGAGTGCGCCGCGGGCGGGCCGTCACAGCTCCTGTCGGCGTCACCACGATCACCTGGACGTCGTCGCCGGTGTTGTCGTCATCCTCACCGTTGTCTCCACCGCCACACGCCAGGCCGAGAACCAGCAACGCACCAATCATCCCGAGCGCCGCAATCTTCCAGTGTTTGAATCGCATATCTACCGTGTATAACGCACAGAAAGGTCTCGAAGATGTTGCGGGCCTTTGCCGGAGCCTTCTGCGGGCATATCCTGCCCTGTGATGAGCCTCGTCTTCATTGGTACCCCACAGTTCGCTGTCCCCTCGCTCAAACGCCTCGCTGAAGGCGGCCTCGACATCGCCGCCGTCATCACTCAACCGGACCGTCCCGCCGGGCGTGGGCGCTCGCTCACCCAGCCGCCTGTGAAGCAGGCCGCTGCCGAACTCGGCATCCCCGTGCTCCAGCCACCGACGCTACGCGACCCCGACGTATTGGCGCAACTGCGCGCCCTCGCCCCCGAGGCGATCGTCGCCGTCGCTTACGGGCAGATCCTGCGCCCCGAACTGCTGGCGATCCCGGCTAAGGGCGTGCTGAATGTGCACCCGTCGCTGCTCCCACGTTGGCGTGGCGCGTCCCCTATCGCGGGCGCTATCCTCGGCCGCGACGAGGAGACAGGCGTCACGATCATGCTGATGGATCCGGGCATGGATACCGGTCCGGTCGTCAGCCAGGTTCGGTATCCGATCTCGCCTGACGACACCACCGGCACCCTCACCGAGACGCTCGCTGACGTGGGCGCAGACCTTCTCGCCGAAACGCTCCCCCGCTGGCTCGCCGACGAGATCGAGCCGCAGCCACAGGACGATGCGCTGGCCACGGCCACTAGCCTCGTCCGCAAGGAAGACGGCGCACTCGACTGGACCCTGAGTGCCCGTGAGCTCTGGCTTCGAGTGCGGGCGTACAATCCGTGGCCGGGCGCGCACGCCACCCTCGACGGCGAGCAGGTGCACATTTGGCGTGCCTGGCCGGTGGATGGCGTCTCCGGAGAAGCACCAGGCACGATCATCGCCCCGCCACCGGGAGCGCCTACGGACGCCGCGTTCGCCGTCCAGAGTGTTGATGGTGCGCTCGCCGTGCTCGAAGCGCAGCGGGCCGGCCGCAAACGCCTGCCCTCGGCGGAGTTCCTGCGAGGTCTGCCGGGGCTCATCGGGCGCAGGTTCGGCTAGCAGGCAAAGAAAAAGGGGAGGCGCTTGGCCTCCCCTTTTTCGCTTCGTTCGGAACTAGTCGCTGCCACCACCTTCGGCAGCAGCAGCTTCGCCACCCTCGGCAGCAGCACCCTCGGCGCCCTCCTCGGTCGGCGCCGCAACCTCTTCGACGACAACCGAAGGTGCGTCCACGCGGGCGATCACGCCGTCCGGGTCGTGCAGGAACGTCACGCCTTCAATCGCCGCAAGGTCGGCCACGGTGATCGTCTGGTTGATCTCGACCATGCCGCTCACGTCCACCTCGATGAGGGAAGGGACCGCCATCGGCAGCGCCTCCACCTGGATCTCGCTCAGCTGGTGGGTGAGAATGCCGCCCAGATCCACGGCCGCCGGCGCCTTGCCGGTAAGGTGGATCGGGACCTGCAGGCGCACCGTCTCCGTCAGCGAGATCTGGAGGAAGTCCACGTGCAGGATCTGGTCTGTCACGGGGTTTCGCTGGATGTCGCGGATGAACGTCGGGCGCTCTTCGCCGGCGACCTGGA
>JANLRX010000156.1:0-4128 GCA_031362025.1 Chloroflexota bacterium | reverse complement strand
GGACCTGATCATGCACGGCGGCGACCTGCTGGTGACGGACGTGCTGGACTGGCTGGAGGAGATCGCGCCGGTGATGGCGGTGGAGGGCAACGGCGACTACACCGGCTGGGAGCGCTCGCAACGGCCGGCAGACACGCGGCTCTCGGAGGCGAAGGTTTTGTCGCTGGACTTGCCGCACGAGCGGAAGCTGCGGATCGGGCTGGTACACGACCTGCAGGAGGCGGAGGCGCCGCCACTCCGCACGCTGGAGAGCCAGATGCTCCACCACTTCGGGGGGCCGGTGCACGTGATCGTGCGGGGGAGCACGCACCGGGCGCATGTCGGCACGACGAAGGGGGTGCTGATCGTGAACCCGGGCAGCACGACGTTTCCGAACCACCAGAGCACGCGTCCGGGCACGATTGGTTTCCTCGACATCGATGAGTACGGGCGGGTGAGCCCATCGCTGGTGCAACTGCGCGGCGAGGGCTGACCCGATTGCCCGCGGGGTTCGGGCGTCCCTATAATACGGACGCTAACGAGGCAGACTGACTATTGGAATCAACCGCATCACGACTACGCGACATCCTGGTGCCCGTCAACGGCACTCCCGTATCCTTCGAGGCCCTTTCCCTGGGCTGCTCGCTCGCCAAGAGGAGTAAGGGCAAGGTCTACGCGGTTTACGTGATCGAGGTCGCCCGGACGCTGGCGCTGGACGCCGAGCTTTCCGTCGAGGCGACGACCGCAGAGGAAGTGCTCCAGCGCGCAGAGACGATCGCCGAGGAGACGGACACGAAGATCGAAGGTGAGATACTGCAAGCGCGCGACGCCGGGCACGCGATCGTCGATGAGGCGATCGAGCGCGATGTCAGCGCGATCGTGATGGGGGTTGGGTACGACAGACCGCTCGGTGAGTTCGAGATGGGGCAGACGGCTCGGTACGTGATCGACCACGCGACGTGCCAGGTAATCCTGCTGCGAGCGGCGTTCCAGGAGTAGAGATGAAAGTTGTAATCATGGGTTGCGGCAGGGTGGGCGCCACGCTGGCCGCCACGCTCGCCGACGAGGGCCACGACGTGACTGTGCTGGACACCCGCGCCGAGGCGTTCAAGCGGCTCCCGGCCGGGTTCAAGGGCAGGCGACACGTCGGCAACGGCATCGACCAGGACGTGCTCGCGCGAATCGGCGTCGGCGAGGCGGACGCGTTCATCGCCGTCACGCAGGGCGATAACCGCAACGTGATGGCGACGCAGATGGCCAAGCACATCTTCAACGTCCCCCGCACCCTCTGCCGCATCTATGACCCGATCCGCGAAGAGATCTACCGCGACCTCGGCCTCGAGTCGATCAGCCCCACCATCGTCGGTGCGAAGCTGCTGCACGAGAAGCTCGTCAACCCGCGCACGGCACCCAAGGAGCCGGCCTGATGTACGCGATCGTTGTAGGCGGCGGCAAGGTGGGGTACTACCTCGCGAAGGAGCTCCTGGCGGAGATGCACGAGGTGCTGGTGATCGAAAAAGACCGGGCGAAGTGCGAGCGCATCGCCGAGGAGCTCGGGGACATCGTGCAGAATGGCGACGGTTGCGAGGCCGCGACGATGGAAGCGGCCGGCTTCGGGCGCGCGGACATGGTGATCGCGGTGACCGGCGACGACGAGGACAACCTGATCTCGTGCCAGGTGGCGAAAGCGATGTTCAGCGTGCCGCGGACGATCGCCCGTTTGAACAACCCGAAGAACCAGGACATCTTCCGCCTGCTGGGCATCGACACGACGGTCAGCGCGACGGCGGCGATCCTGGCCCAGATCGAGCAGGAGCTACCGACGCACTCCGTGATCCACCTGCTGCGGCTGACGCACGGCCTCGAGCTTGTCGACATCAAAGTGCCGAGTGGGGCCGGGATTGTCGGGAAGCGGGTGAAGGACCTGCTGCTGCCGCACGGCTCGATGATCGTGCTGATGATCGGCAAGGACGGCGCGCCGCGCATCACCACACCGGAGACGGCGATCCAGGGCGAGGACGATATCGTGGCGGTGACGTCCGTCGAGAACGAAGAGGCGCTCCGCTCGATCCTCACGCAGGCCTAGCGTGACTATCCGCCTCGCTTACTTCGGTCCGCCCGGGACGAACAGCGAGGAAGCCGCGCTCAAGTACAGCCAGGGGCGAGGCAGCGACTACGAACTGATCCCGACCCAAACGATCACCGGAATAGCGGGCGCTGTGGCGTCCGGGGCGGTGGACGAGGGCGTGATGCCGATCGAGAACACGCTGGAAGGGGCGGTGCCGGAGACGCTGGACAACCTGATCCACTCCGAGAAGCTGCTGCCGATCCGCGACGAGATCGTGCTGCCGATCGACCTGTACTTGCTGGCGAAACCGGGGACAACGGCGGCGGACGTGAAGGTGATCATTTCGAACCCCGTGGCGCTGGGGCAGTGCCGGGGGTTCATCGAGCGCAACTTCCCGAACGCCGGGATAGAGGCGGCGATTTCGACGGCCGGTGCGGTGGAGGAGGCGGTGAGGCGTGGCGGGTCGGCGGGGATCGGGGCGAAGCGGGCGGCGGAGATCTACGGGGCGGAAGTGTTGGCCGAGCGGATCCAGGACCGCAACCCGAACCACACGCGCTTCGTGATCGTGGCGAACGAGGACCACGAGCCGACGGGGGATGACCGCACCTCACTCGCCTTCGCGTTCCAGAACGAGGACCGGCCCGGACAGTTGGTGGGGGCGCTCGACGCGTTCTACCAGCGGCAGATCAACCTGACGAAGATCGAATCGCGGCCGAGCAAGGAACGGCTGGGCACGTACATCTTCCTGGCGACGATCGGGGGGCACCGAACGGACCCGGCGGTGGCGGACGCGCTGAAGGCGGTCGAGGGGATGTGCTCGTGGTTCCGGGTGCTGGGGTCGTACCCGCGCTTCGTGGAGTAGAGTAAACCCATGCCGGAGATACCGGACCTCGAAGGATACGCGACGTACTTCAACAAGCGCCTCCCCGGCCTGACGATCGAGAAGGCGGAGCGAGGGCCGGTGCCGTGGCTCGTGCGGGAGCAGCCGGACCGCTGGGAAGGGCGGTTGCCGGGCCAGAAGCTGAAGCCGGTGTACCGCCACGCCAAGATGCTGTTCTTCCCGACGGAGGGCGGCGACTACATCGCGGTGCACGCGATGCTGACGGGCCGCTACCAGTACATGGAGCCGAAGACGAAGGTGCGTGCCTCGACGGGGTGGCTGCTGACGCTGGACAACGGGATGCAACTCCGGTACTACGACGAGCGGCGGATGGGCCGTACGTACGTGGCGCGCGAGGAAGAGTTTGCCGAGAAGATCCCGCGCTGGACGGAGATGGGCCCGGACGTGCTGAAGGAGCTGACCGAGGACGAGTTCGTGAAGCGGCTGATGCCGATGCGCGGGATGATCAAGAACATCATCACGAACGAGCGCTGCATCGCCGGGATCGGGAACGCATATTCGGACGAGGTGCTGTGGGAGGCGCAGATCCACCCGTTCCGCAAGCGCTCTGACATTCCGGAGGACGAGCTGCGGCACCTGTACCGTTCGATGCGGGCGGTGTTCGACTGGGCGATCCCGATCGTGACGGAGCTGACGGAGGAGAAAGGCCTTTCGCAGAAGACGTACCGCGATCACCTGCGGGTGCACGCGCGGGGTGAGGACGCGAAGTGCCCGCGCTGCGGGGGGCACATCACCGCGATCACCTCAGGCGGGCGGGAGACGAACTTCTGCCGGACGTGCCAGAAGTAACTTCTTGCCCGCGGTTGCCACGTCTGCGATGATTCCGCCATCACCGTGGAGGTCGATTTTTATGCGCGCTGTTCTCACGCTGGCAAGCTCGGTTTTGCTGGGCATCTTGATCCTTTCGTCGGGAAATGTATTGCCAACCGAGGCCGGTTCGCTCGTCGTCACCTCGACGGCAGACAGCGGCGGGGGATCGTTGCGGCAGGCGATCATTGACGCTGGGAATAACCCGGGGCTGGACGTGATTACGTTCGATCCGACTGTCTTCCCGGAGGGGACGCCGGCGACGATCAACGTGGACGCACCGTACGTTATCGAGGCGCCCATGGCGTCGCAACCGCTGACAATCGACGGCACAGGCGCGGGCGTGATCATCGACGGCGCGGGAGTTGAAGTC
>JANLRX010000145.1:0-3506 GCA_031362025.1 Chloroflexota bacterium | reverse complement strand
GCCGAGTTCCGCACCTCCTCGGCGGAGGCGCGCCGGTTCTACACCCCGGCTGACACGGCGGGCAGCGAGTACCTGCGCGACGTCGGCTTCCCGGGCCAGTACCCGTTCACGCGCGGCGTCCAGCCCACGATGTACCGCGGCCGGCTCTGGACGATGCGCCAGTACGCCGGCTTCGGCGACGCCGAGGAGTCTAACCAGCGCTATCGTTATCTCCTCGGCCAGGGCCAGACCGGCCTCTCCGTCGCCTTCGACCTGCCGACCCAGATCGGCTACGACTCCGACCACCCCATGGCCGAGGGCGAGGTTGGCAAGGTGGGCGTGGCCATCGCCTCCCTCGCCGACATGGAACTCCTGATGAAGGACATCCCGCTCGAGAAGGTCACCACGTCGATGACCATCAACGCCACGGCGGCCGTCCTTCTCGCCTTCTACGTCGCGCTTGCCAAGAAGCAGGGCGCGGACCTCACCAAGATCGGCGGCACCACCCAGAACGACATCCTCAAGGAGTACATCGCCCGCGGGACGTACATCTTCCCGCCAGACGGCTCCATGCGCCTCATCACGGACGTCTTTGCGTTCTGCAAGGACAACCTGCCTTCCTGGAACACGATCAGCATCAGCGGTTATCACATGCGCGAAGCCGGTTGCACCGCCGTCCAGGAAGTCGCGTTCACGTTCTCCAACGCCATCGCCTACTGCGAGGCCGCCCAGCGCGTCGGTCTCGACTTCGACGAGTTCGCGCCGCGCCTCTCCTTCTTCTACGCCTCCTTCACCAATCTCATGGAAGAAGTCGCCAAGTTCCGTGCTGCCCGCCGCATGTGGGCCCACCTCGCCGAGGACCGCTTCGGCGCCAAGGACCCGCGCAGCAAGATGCTCCGCTTCCACACTCAGACCGGCGGCTCAACACTCACCGCCCAGCAGGTGGAGAACAACATCGTCCGTACCACCATCCAGGCGCTCGCCGCAGTGCTCGGCGGGACGCAGTCGCTACACACCAACTCGATGGACGAAGCCCTTGCGCTGCCCACCGAGAAGGCCGTGCAGATCGCCCTCCGCACGCAGCAAGTGATCGGCTACGAGAGCGGCGTCTCGGACGTCATCGACCCGCTCGCCGGCTCCTACTACGTCGAGAAGCTCACCGACCACATCGAAGAAGAGGCGATGCGCTACATCAACCGCATCGAGGACCTCGGCGGCTCCCTCCGCGCGATCGAGCAGGGCTACCAGCAGCGCGAGATCCAGGAGGCCTCCTACCGCTACCAGCGCTCCGTCGACGACGGCCAACGCACGATCGTCGGCGTCAACCAGTTCACGACGGAAGAGGACACTCACCCGGAGATCCTCCGCGTCCGTGAAGAAGTCGTCCGCCGCCAGATCGGGCGCTTGAACAAAGTGCGCTCCGAGCGCGATAGCGGCAAGGCCGAACAGCTCCTCGTCCAGCTCGAAGACGCCGCAAAGTCCGACACCAACCTCATGCCCGTGCTCATCGAATGCGTCGAGAACTACCTCACGATCGGCGAGATCTGTGGCGTCCTCCGCCGTGTCTTCGGCGAGCAGCGCGAATTCATGGTGTTCTAGCCATGCCCTCTATGACCGACGCCCAGCGCGAAGCTTTCCTCGCCGAGCGGCGCTACGCGATCCTCACCACCCTTCGCCCGGACGGTACACCCGTCTCGGTCCCCGTCTGGTACGAGTGGGACGGCCAGACCCTGCGCATGTTCGCCTACGAGACCGGCGGCAAGCTCAAGCGCCTCGCAAACGACTCACGCGCCACGGTCCTCGTCACCAACCACCCCGACGAGATCGAGAAGTGGGTCTCCTTCGACGGCAGCATCACCGTCCACGCCGAAGGCGGCATCGAGATGGCCGAGCGGGTCTTCGACCTCTACTACCCCGAAGGCGACGCCCGTCGTTCCGTCCTCCAATCGTGGCGCGACCTCAAGGACAAGTGGCGCCTCCTCGAACTCAAGCCCAACGCAATCCGTTCTCACCTGGAGTAGGCCTATGGTTTCCCAGTCCGCCCCCACTACCCGCGAAGAAGCGCTCGCCGTCCTCAACGCAACCCGCGAGGAGTTACGCCGCGCGATCAACGGCCTCACGCCGGATCAGATGACCAGCCCTGCCGTCGATGGCTGGTCCGTCAAAGACATGCTCACCCACATCTCATCGTGGGACGAGCTCATGGCCCATGACTTCCGCCGCCTCGCCCGCGGCCACCAACCCGCGCTCATGCACTTCTCCCCCGACAAGACAGATGAGTGGAACAACGCCACGATGTCGATGCGCCTCAAGCTCCCGCTCGACCAGGTGCTCGCCGAAGTCGAATCGAGCCGCAACGAACTGATCACCACCCTCGACGCGCTGCCGGATAGCGCCTTCGCCTCCGGCTTCGTCCCCATGGTGCTCGGCATCTGCGGCCGGCACGACGAAGAGCACTCCGAACTGATCGACAAGTGGCGCAAGGAAGCAGGGATCTAATGGCAGACCGAGAACAAATCATCGCCGAACTCGAAACGTCCTTCGCCGGACTGCAAGACGCCGTCGCCGGCCTCACCCACCAGCAGAAGCTCCAGAAGTGGTACGACAAGTGGTGTGTTTACGACATCTTCAGCCACATCATCGGCTGGCACCACGAGATGGACGATGCTCTCGAACGCATCGCCCGCGGCGAGCGCCCGGTGCCGGAAGGCGTCGACTACTCCGACGCAAACGCCTGGAACGACCGCTTCGTCGACACCTGGGTCCAGTCCAGCGGCGCCGCCGTCGAGCAAGAACTCGTTTCCAGCAAAGATCTCTTCATCAAGGCCGCTCGCCTCGTGCCCGAAGACAAGTTCGAAGATGGCCGCGCCGCCTTCCGCATCATGCACGCCACCGCCATCGACCACTACGCCGAGCACGCCAAGGGCATCCGTGAGTGGCGTGAGCGCGAAGGCATATGAGAGCACTTACCACCCACCAGCAGTTGATCTCCGAGCTCGATCACGCCGCGTCCGCCGTCGCCACCGCCATCAAGGGCCTCACCGACGAACAAGCATCGAAGCCCGCCGCCGACGGTTGGTCCGTCAAAGACCAGCTCACCCACCTCACCTTCTGGCACGAGATGCGCTTCTTCGAGATCAGCCGCATCGCCCGCAGCGGCCGCTATGGCTTCCCGGCAACCAGCGAAGAGGGCGTCGGGCACATCAACAACCAGATGGTGGAGAACCGCCGCACCTTGCCGCTCGACCAGATCGTCGCTGATCTCGACTTCGCCCGCGAAATGGTGAAGCAAGCCGTCACCTCTTCCCCTGAAGACCGCCTCGACCAGTCGCTCTACGAGGAGATCGGCATCTCCGGCGGCGCCGCCCACGAACTCGAACACGCCGGCCTCATCGAAGCCTGGCGCAAAGGGGAAGGCATATGACCCAGGGCAACGCCTTGTTTTCAAGCCTGAAAGGCTCGAACCGGGGGAGTGCAGGGGGGGCGGCAGCCCCTTCTGCCGAGGGTGTGGGGGTGTCCCCCAGTCT
>JANLRX010000263.1:0-1717 GCA_031362025.1 Chloroflexota bacterium | reverse complement strand
GTGTTCCGGCTGTTATGGCTGTTCTTACCGGAGCCGTCTGTGGCGCGCGATGTGCGGTTCCAGCACCTGCTGGTCTCGCGGTTCTTTTCCGAGGCTGGACAGCAGACGCTAACCTTCGGCGCGCTTGTGTCGGTGGCCCGGGGCGGCGGCTCAGCGTTTGAAGTGGCGCTGATCGGCGTAGCGGGATTGCTGCCGCCGGCGGTTGTCGGACTGTATGGTGGCGTCGTCGCGGATGCGTTGCCGAAGCGGCTGGCGCTGGCGTTTGCGTACCTGGGACAGGCGCTGCTGTGCTTCTCGGTGCCGTTCTTCTTCGATACGAGCGACCTTGCCGTGATGTTCCTGCTGCTGCTCGCGGTCAGCTCGCTCGCGCAGGTCTCGACGCCGACGGAGTCGTCCGTGCTTCCGCTGGTCGCGAACGATGAGGAGTTGGCGACGGCGGCTTCGCTGATCAACTTCTCGGTGGTTGCCGGACAGGGGGTGGCGGCCGGACTGTTCGCGCCGGTGTTGGTGAAGGCAGTGGGGGTGGACACGGCGATCTACCTGGCCGGTGGGCTGTTGCTGCTGTCCGCGACCCGGGTGTTCGATCTGCCAGTGGGGGACAAGGACTGGCAGAAGCGGTTTCCGCCGCTGCGGGTGCGGGCGCGTCACGCCGTGCGCTGGCTGATCGCGCACCCGGCCGTGGGCTCGATGATCGTGTTGTCGGTGATGGCGGGGATCGTGAACACAGTGCTGATCACCCTCGCGCCGCGTTACGTGGTGGCAGTGCTGGACACGGACCCGACGAACACCGCGTACGTCTTCGCGCCGGGTGCGCTGGGGGTCGCCTTTGCACTGGGTGTGGCGCCGTTCGCCATCCACCGGGCGGGCGAACGGGCAACCTCAATCGCTGCTCTGTTCGTGTCGGCGGTGGCGTTGTTCATGCTGGGGATTGTGGAGCAGGTGGGGTCGGCGGTAGACGTTGTGAACCCGCTGCACGCCTCGACGTGGCTGGGGATCGAGATGAACCGTGACATGCGGACGGCGGGGTTGCTGGCGGTGCCGCTGTCGTTCGGGGTTTCGCTCACGGCGACCAGCGTGCAGACGTACGTGAACCGCCGGGTGCCGATCGCTTATCAGGGGCGGACGTTCGCGATCCAGAGCGCGCTCCGCAGCGGCGCCGCGATCCCTCCCCTGCTGACGATGGGCCTCGCGGCCTCCGTGATCGGCGCGGGTGGTGTGCTGCTGATCTCGCCGCTGTTGTTGCTGGTGGTGGGGTACTCGTTAGTGTTCGCGAGCTTCCGGATCTCGGGGCTGCGGACGCCGCGGCAGCTGGACGTGTTCGAGAGCTTCTGGGAAGAACCGGACGCCGGAGCAAAAAGTACGCCGGCGTCCGAAGGCTGAGATGGGCTATTGGGTCAAGCGGCTTTGCGCGCTGGGGTTTGGCGCCGTGGCCGCAGGTATGGGCTGGGCGTCTCCATCGCTGACCTGTGCCCGCACTGGATGCAGACCAACTCTGTTTCCCCGAGCAACTGCTCGATCATCATGTCGCCGCCGCAGCGGACGCACGCTTTGAAGGTTGATCATCGGCGGTTCCTCCTTCTTTCTTGATGTCCGGCCGGTTAGACCTGCTTCACCGCCTCGATGTAGAGGTGGATCTTCACCTTGTCGCTGACGACGGCGCCGCCCGTCTCCAGCATCTGGTTCCAGCGGACGTTGAAGTCCTTGCGGGAGATCTCGG
>JANLRX010000117.1:0-3766 GCA_031362025.1 Chloroflexota bacterium | reverse complement strand
GCGATCCAGTCGATGTTTGCCGCGCCATCGAAGGACGAGGCCTGCCGGCTGCTTACGGACAACGAGATCGACTACGTGTTGATCGGCCCGGATGAGCGCACAAGTGACCGCTTCGCGCTAAACGAAGCGACCTTTGCTGACGGGTTCGTCCTGGCGGGAACGGCGGATCAGAGTGGATCGCCGGTGAACTTCTACGATGTTGTACGGTCTTGCGAGACGGGCAACACCGTCGCCGTGCCCTAGCCTTCGCCGGCGGGGGCGGCCTCGCGCTGGTGAGGCCAGATGACGAACGAGTTCAGCGTCCAGTTCCAGATGAACCCCATCAGCACGCCGATCGTGTTCGCGATGTAAGGCGCAACGTTCGCGACGAGACTGCCCGAGCCGGCAGCGTCCCGGATCACCGGCGTAAAGATGTTGATCGTGAGGACGACGATGATCGGGCTTACGGCGGAACTCAGGTTGTACTTGGCGAAGCGAGCGAAGATGTTGCCGTGCTTCATCCGGTCCCGGAACGTCCAGCGGTGGTGGAAGTTGAACTGCGCCACGATCGCCACCTCGACGGCCACGATCGAAGCGATGAGCAGCCGGATGTCGCCGTGTGTAAAGAGGCCGAAGTCCGTGTGCGTGTGCTTGTCCGGCAGGAGGACGCCGGCAAGAGGGCTGTCGTAGAGGAGGAAGAGGATGAACTGGTTGATGAAGAAGCCGACGCCGCCGACGATCAGGAACTTGAGGAACGTGGTCGAAAGGTGCAGGCGATAGGCGAGCTGGCGCAGCGCTTCGACCCGGCCTTCGCCCCGGCTCTCTGCTGCGATCTCCGGCTGCACGTCTACGTTCACGGTCTCACGATTATATACGGCGCTACCTACCGGTTCGATTAATGGCACGCAGGTTGGACGCCGGTGGATCGCCGTGCGTTGCAGGCGTTTACCGGACGTTGCGCCAGGGCCGCTGCAAACGCATCCGCCAGAGCCCGCGCAGGTCCTCGGCGATCGTCGAGCCGATCTTCACGGTCGTGCCGGGGTCTTCCACCCAGCGCACGGGGATGTCCTTGATCCGGTAGCCGCTCTTCTCGGCCAGGATCAGAAGTTCGGTGTCGAAGAACCAGTTGTTGTCCTGGACCAGCGGCAGGATACGCTCCGCCGCCTCGCGGCTGATCGCCTTGAAGCCGCACTGGGCGTCGCTGAACCGAGTCCAGAACCCGGCCTTGATCATGGCGTTGTAGCCCACGCTGAGGGTTGTCCGCTTGAAGGAGCGCACGACCTTCGACTCGCGGGCCAGCCGCGACCCCGTCGCGACGTTGAAGCCTTCCTCCGCAATCGACCGGACGAGCGCCGGAAACGCCTCGATGCCTGTGGAGAGATCGACGTCCATGTACGTCCGGATATCGGCCTCGCTCTCCGCCCACGTTTGCTTGAGGGCATAGCCGCGGCCCTTGCGCTCGATCCTCACGTACTTCACCTCGCCGGGGAACTGCTCCTCGAGACGGCGGCTGACGGCGGGCGTGTCGTCGGTCGAGGCGTTGTCGGCGATGACGATGCGCCACTCCCAGGGGAACTCCGGGCCCGAGAGGAACGCGCGCAGCTCCGGGATCGACTGGGGGAGCGCCTCCTCCTCGTTGTAGACGGGGATCACGACTTCGACGGTGGTCATCGCAGCAATCGTAAGGGCGCGTGTCGCGGAATGTCGATGCTAGCCGAGGATCACGCGCTTCGGCTGGCCGGTGGCGGTGCGCCGAAAGTTGTGAAAAACGAAGCGCCCGTCCGCGCCCTCGACATGGCACCGGCGGCGGCTCGCAACCACCTTCTGGATGTCTCCCTGAATCGCCTCGCAGTCGGAGGCGAGCGTCGCCTTCAGGGTAACGACGCCTGAGCCAGCAGCTGCCTTGAGCTGCAGGCCAGCGAGCGTCAGGAGCCAGCCGGTGACGAGCTCGGCCCAGGCGAGGTGGAACGACGAGTCGGCGAAGCCCACCGGCAGCTTCTGGAGGCTGGTCTCCGGCGCCGTGAGGAAGAGTGTGCCGCCGACGTGTGGCATTGAGAGGTCGCTCAGCAGCCGGTAGAGCAGGCCGAGGTCCGGGTTCTCGATCAGCACCCCGGCGGCGCGGAACCGCTCGATGTCGATCACCGTCGCCGCGCGGGTCTTCTCCTGCGAGACGGCGTTGGCGTACCACTTCTCGTACTCAACGAACCCATCTTCGATAAACGACTGCTGCGCCGCGATGCAGTCGAGCGCTGACCGCAGCAGGGGCGCGCACGACCCGTACGATCCGGACGCCATCAGCGTGCAGGCGTCAGACAGGTACGCGAAGGCGCGCGACCAGAACGAGAAAAGGGCCAGCGCCGGGACGCCTTTCGCCTTGGCGTTCGCCGCGACCACCTGCAGCTGGAGGTTCATCACCCGGTCGAACACCACGAGGTCGTCGCCGAGGAGGAAGCCGGTCTGCCGGTGCGCGTCGATGACCTGAGCCGAGGCGTTCGGTGGCCGCGCGGGGAGCACGTACCGTTCCGGGAACGACGTGAGTACGAAGCGCGGCGGCTTCCGCGCGGGCGAATCGCTCATGCGGACTCGGCTACTGCCAGCCCTTCGTCGCGCCTTCGATCATCGCCAGCGGCCCGACCGGCCAGTTGAAGCCCATCACCATCGCCTTGTTGATGTCCTCCGCCGTCGCGATCTCTTCTTCGAGCACCTTCTGCGCCTCGCGGACCGCCGCGAAGTAGATGCGGTTGGCGATGAACCCGTAGCGGCCGGGGGCGTCCTTCACGCGCACTGTCGCCTTCCCAGCGCGTGTGCAGACGTCCTCCAGCGCCGCGATCGTCTCGTCCGCCGTCTCGGGTGCGTGAATCAGCTCGACGAGCTTCATGATCGGCGCCGGGGAGAAGAAGTGCATCCCGGCGAACTTCGGCCGCCGCGCCTCGGACACCGCCTTGTTCAGTTCGGAGATCGCGAGGCCCGAAGTGTTCGAGGCGAAGATCGCCCCCGCCTTAACGACGCTGTCCATCTCACCCCAGACGCGCTTCTTCAGCTCCATGTCTTCGGGCACCGCCTCGATCACGAGGTCCACGCCCTTGAGGTCGTCGAGGCTCGTCGTCCACGACAGCCGTCCAAGCGCAGCGTCGGCGTCCGCCTGCGTGGTCTTCCCGCGCTCGACGCCCCGGTTCAGCCCGTATCGCCCCTCGGTGATCGTCGAGCGCGACTTGCCGATCATCTCGTCGTTGATGTCGCGCACCGTCACCCGCACCCCGCCCACCGCGAGCGCCTGCGCGATCCCGGACCCCATCACCCCGCCGCCAAGCACGCCAACTGTTTCGATTGTCATGGGCTTCCTCCTATGCGTTCGTTACGCCAAGTTCAACCAGCGGCTCACTTTCGGTGGGAGAGCCTTGGGAAAGTCTTTCATGAATGTCAATAATTCGGATCTGGTAAGTGTCTCGACAAGCCCGTCGGCACCTTCGTATTTCTCCTCGGTCGAGAATGCGAATGCTCGACGTTGGTCACCCCGGGCGGCGCTCGCTAGTTTCTTGACGTTTATTGAAGCATGGCCCGTTTTCACCTGGACGATGGCGTGCTGTCCGGAAGCTGGGTCAATGAGCACGTATTCGTATCCACTTGTGGCTGTCTGTCGAGAGGCTGGCAAGACAAGGTACTTCCGACAAAACTGAAGATAGACAGCCACCAAATCTTCCACATCCCAAGGGTCGAGTAAAGAACGCAGAACTTCCTCGGGACTAGCGGTTCTCATGCCCGATGTGCGGCCAACCAAGACATCGAA
>JANLRX010000100.1:0-8173 GCA_031362025.1 Chloroflexota bacterium | reverse complement strand
CGACTGTCCGCGCGGCGGGGAGGAACGTTCGCACCGGCAGTTCGTCGCGGCGGGCGGAGACGACCGCCAGTTCGACGTCCGGCTGCGTGAAGATGAACTCTGCGCCGGTGTCCTCGATGAGTTGGCGCAGGGTCGGGATGTAGTCCGGGTCGTTGGCGCGCGGCACGAGGTGGCGCTCGTCCGTCTCTGCGGCGAGAAGTTGGTAGCGGTTGCTGTCCGCGCCAATCAGGTGGAACGACTCAGGTGCCATTCGCAGTGAGCGAATGTAGTTGAGCGCGGGCGCGCCGGCAGCGCCGGTGACCAGCACTCGCTTCGGGTGAGAGTGGGCGTTGCGGTGTCCGTTGGTGCGGCCGTTAGCCATGGTGCACCACCTGTCGCTGGAACGCGGGCATGACTTCGGCGGCGAAAAGGCGCATCGTCTCGCGGACTTTGTCGCCGGGCATCCCACCATAGGTGAAGGAGCAGAGGATGTTCTGGGCACCCGCTCGCTCGAACTCGCGGAGGCGCTCGATGCATTCGTCGGGGGTGCCGAAGATGCCGAACTGGAGCATGTCGTCGGCGGTGATCTCGTTTTCGGGTTTCTGGTGGGGTGCGTTTAGCACTGACTTGAGGCCGGGTACCTTTGCGCGCAGCTTGGTGGTGAGGGTGGGTGCCGCGCCGGGCGGCTGGAGGTCCATCATCTTGCGTTGCCGCCACTCGAGGTACGGCGTTGCGAACTTGGCGGCGGCGGCGGAGGTGGGTGCGAGGTACACCTTTTGCGCGACCCAGGAGTTGGCGATCGCGGCGTTGGAGTCTGTTTCGGAGCGGCCTGCGGCGCCGGCCTGCTCTCGGTAGATCTCGAAGCGCTCGCTGGCCTTTCTTGGGGAAAGCAGGTCGTCGCCCTGGAGGATCGGCAGGCCGCGCCTGGCGACTGAGAACACGGTGTCAGGAGAACCGGAGCTGGCGACGTACAGCGGCGGGTGCGGTTGCTGCACGGGCCGAGGGTAGATGTTCACGTTGCGGAAGGTCCAGAACTGGCCTTCGTGGTCGAAATTGCGCTCGGTCCAGGCCCGGGTGATGACGTCGATCGCTTCTTCGAATCGGGCGCGGCGGTCTTCCAGCGGTTGGTCGTAGGTGTCGAACTCGGTGCGGGAGTAGCCACGGCCGACGCCGACGTTCAGGCGGCCGTTGCTGAGGATGTCGATCAGGGTGGCGCGCTCGGCAAACTCCAAGGGGTTGCGCAGCGGGAGCACGCTCACGGCGAGGCCGATGCGAATGCGGGACGTCCGCGCGGCGACGTACGAGGCGTAGGTCAGGGCGTCGCTGACGACGCAGTACGAGGTCTGGCGATGCTCGGCGAGCCACACGGAGTCGAAGCCCAGCTCCTCGGCAAGCTCCATCTGGCCCAACTCTTCGGAAAGTGCCTGGACTGGAGTCAGCCGGTCTTCTGGCGCCTGCGAGAGAAAGAATGCGCCGAATTTCATACTTGTTGTGTTGCCCCCTATGCTCAGTGTCGGGCGCAGGCGTTGGATCACGGTCTGCCTTAGGTCTGAATACGGTTTGTATCGACCCAAAGCGGTCCGTCAGACGCCATAAACCCTTCACTTACCGAAACCGATTGGCCGGGCCGAGTGTTACGTCTAGTGCAAGATGACGCACCTCACACGAATCGCCCGCCTTGCGCTCCCGGCCCTCGCGCTCGGGATGCTGCTCGTCGCCTGTCAGAGCAAGACGGAGGACTTCGTCGAGCCACCGACCGGCCGGCCGACCCGCACGCCAACCGACGCCGAGACGGTGTACGTCGGCCCCGGCGAGCGCTTCGAGACGATTTCAGAGGCTGTCGCTGGGGCGCGCGAGGGGGCGGTCGTGCTCGTGCACGCGGGGACGTACAAGGAGCAGATCGAGATCACGAAACCGCTGCGGCTGGAGGCGTATGGCGACGGCGCAGCGATCATCGATGGCGGCTGCGAGCGGGAGAACGCGATCCGCATCCCGACAAGCTCAGATGTGGTGCTCAGCGGGCTTCAGCTGCGAAACACTACCGGAGCGGCGATCAAGATCGGGGACGGGCCGGACGACATGCCGGCGCCCTCGCACCTGCTGATCGAGGGCATGTTCATCAGCGACTTCAACTGCCAGGAGCAGGACGTCCAAGCGCTCGCGGGGATCGCCGTCTGGTACTCCAAGTGCTGCCTGGAGATCCGGGGCAACGTCATCCGCTATCGCACGGCGGGCGACATTCACGGGAAGGGCGACGGCATCTGGTTTAAGAGCAACTCGGAGCGGCCCAGTGGCGGCGGCCACACGATCGCGGACAACGTGATCAGCGGCGGCTGGGACGGCATCGGCGGGGAGAACGAGGACGACCCACACGGCACGCTGGACCGCGACAGCATCGTCGAGGGGAACCGGGTGCGCGACTGCTGGGACGACGGCATCCAGATCGAAGGCGGGAACGCCAACGTGATGATCCGCGAGAACTACGTCACGCGGTGCGGCAGCGGCATCGCTTTTGCGCCGACGCTGGTTGGGCCGCTGTACGTGGAGCGCAACGTCATCCGCGACATGCGGGTGGGGCTGTACGAGAACCAGTTCTGCTTCAAGGTCGGGAACCCCGGCCAGGGCGTCACGTACCTCACGAACAACATCTGCGAGACGGACGGCGACGGGATCTCGCAGACGAACTCTGGCGTTGCGCCGATCGTGTCCCGCGGGAACTGCTTCCGGGTGACACGCTACGTTTGGGAGATCGGCGACGACTCAGGCATGGACTTCGACGGGGACACGGTCTGGTCATCGTCTGAGGACCGCTTCCTGGAGTGGGCGGAGCAGAAGTACGCGACGCTGCAGGAGTTCCAGGATGCGACGGGGCAAGAGCTGAAAGCGGTGCTCTCGCCGGTGTGCCCACTGCCGTAGCGGCGTTTACCGAATCTTCACCTTTGTATCTGTTGCGTTCACCTGCCCGTTCACCAGAGCGTGCGACGCTCTCGATAGGGAGGGCATATGACCCAGCTAGCATCACGATTCGACGAACAACTCGAGTTCCGCTACCGGCACCTGGCCATCGACTGGGCCGAGATGCGGGTGACTCTCGATGGCAAGGCTGTTCACCTGACGCCGATCGAGTTCCGCCTGCTCGAAGTGCTGGTCAACCGGCGCGGCTGGGTGATCCCCTACCAGCAGATCCTGCGCGAGGTCTGGGGTCCGGCGTACATCGGCGACCGGGCCAACCTGAAGCTCTACGTCTGGTACCTGCGCCGGAAGATCGAGCGCGACCCGAGCAACCCGGAGCTGATCCACACGCGCCGCGGCATCGGTTACATCTTCGCGCCCCGGTCCGCTGACATGGCAGCATAGCAGCCTTAACCCGAACTCAACAGCATTGGCCGATCGGCCAGCGGTAGTTATGTAACATCACGCCCTGCACGGGCCTCCCACCCTTTGGACAAAGACTGGGAGGTCAACATGAACCCTTTTCGAACGCACGCCCCCGCACGTAACCTTGCCCTGCTCGCGCTCGCCGCGGCCGCCGTTGTGCTGCTGGCGATGCAGATCGGCAGCTTCAGCACGGCAGGCGCCGCCGGAATCAATTACTACGTTTCGCCCAGCGGCAACGACGGTGGCGCCGGGACGGCTGCCGCGCCTTTCCGCACGGTGCAGCGCGGTGCAAACGTCGCGCAGGCCGGCGACTACGTGAACATCGCCCCCGGCAATTACTTCGAATCCGTATCGATCAGCAACTCCGGCCACGCCGGCGCGCCGATCACGTTCCGTCGCAACGGCAACGGACAGGTCTGGATCGACGGCCAGTGCAGCTCCGAGAACGTCGTCACGATCACCGGCGACTACATCACGATGCAGGACATCGGGGCTCGCCGGGCCGGCTCGGAGGTGATCAGCCTCGAGTCTTCCGACAACGCCGTCTTCGAGCGCATGACCGTAACCGACTGGAACTGCGGCGAAGGCGAAGACCAGTACCGCGGCGCCATCTCCTCTTGGGGCGGCGGCCGCAACCTGACGATCCGTGGCTCCTACATGGAGCGCCGCGTGCAGGTGGCCGGTGACGACACCGGTTACGGCAACGGCATCTGGGTGAAAAACACCGGTCCGGACGCCGGCGGTGGCCACGTCTTCGAGGACAACACGATCGTCGGCGGCTGGGACGGCATCGGCGGGGAGCCCGAGGACTACACCTGGGGCGTCTTCAACAAGAACACGACGATCCAGCGCAACAACATCTCCGGCTGCTCCGACGATGGAATCCAGGTGGAGGGCGGCAACCAGAACAACGTCGTCGCCTACAACACGATCAGCCGCTGCCTCATTGGCGTCGCGATGGCGCCGTCGCTGACGGGCCCGCTCACGGTCATGCGGAACGTGATCACGGACTCGCAGCCCTGGCGCGGAGAGGGCCCGGCGATGTTCAAGGTCGGCGACAACTCCGTCGCTGAGATCCGCATCTACCACAACAGCTATTACTCGGGCACCAGCGTGCCTTCAGACGGGTTCAAGCAGACTAACGAGAACATGCAGAACCTTCACCTGCTGAACAACGCGATCTACGTGGGCCGCTATGCCTTCGAGACGTACACCCACACCGGCCAGATGAGCGCAGACTACGACGCGCTGTGGAGCCTGGACCCGGAGCGCTTCGTGAAGTGGGAAGACCAGTGGTACTCCAACCTGAGCGCCGCGCGCGGCATTGGGCTGGAGACGCACGGCATCTCGACATCCAACTTTGGTTGGGACAGCGCTCTCCGCCCGCAGCGCGGCAGCCCGCTGATCGACAAGGGCGTGCGCATCCCCGGAATCAACGACTCGTACACGGGATCGGCGCCTGACATCGGCGCCTTCGAGTTCGGCGGATCGAACCCGACGCCGGCTCCCACGCAGGCGCCGCCTCCGCCGCCCGCGCCGACGCAGACGCCAACCCCGAGGCCGGCCACACCACCGCCGGTGACGCCAAGACCTGCAACGGCAACTCCTGTTCGCACTGCGGTGGCGACGCCAGTCCGCACGCCAGTTCCGACTGTAGTTACCGACCGCCCGACGCGCACTCCTCCTGTGCCGACAGTTGGCCGGGCACTCTTCTCCGGAGACGTGAACTGCGACGGGTGGGTGGCGACTGACGACGGCGTGCGCTTGCTGGCGATCGCCTCGGGTAACCGCGACTTCGGGCAGTGCACGCACATCGCGGACCTGAACTGCGACGGCGCGCTCACTTCAGCCGACGCCCTGGCGATCTTGACCTACGTCACGACGACGAGTGGCAGGCTCCCCGGCGGTTGCGTGCTGGACCCGGCCGCACTCCCTAACTAGCGGATCCTTTTCCTTAGCACTACCGCCGCTCCGAAAGGGGCGGCGGTAGTACGTTTGGTCAGCTAGCCGAAGTTGCCGTAAAGCATCGTGCCGACGCTCTGTAGCGCCACGGTGGGCGCGAACTTCACGAAGGCGGCGAGGGCTGTGCGGGAGTAGCGGGCGGAGAGCAGACCGCTCGGGCCCTTGTTCGAGGGGTAGTAGTAGTACGAGAGCGTCTCTTCGGTGCTGCCCCAGAGGAGCTTGAACCGGCGCAGTCCCTCGTTGTCGAGGTCGCAGCGGCCGAGGTCGAGCGTTTTGCAGCCCAGCTCGCCACCGAGCGTCATCGCCCGCCAGAGCAGCAGGTTGTTCGGGCGCAGGTGGAGGAACGCCGGGTCGGAGGCGTTGAACTTGTACACAAGCTCGTCGCGGAACTTCAGGAGCAGGTCGCCGGCGATCACCTGACCGTTGTATTCGGCCAGGAGGAGGCGGCCCTCGCCGTTCTCGAACAGGTGCTTGTGCAGGTTCTTGAAGAAGCGCCAGGGCTGCGGCAGGAGTCCGTGCTTGCGGCGCGTCAGCACCATCAGGCGGTAGAACTCTCGCATCGAGGCGATGTCCGTGCGGACGTGGACGGTGATGCCCTCGCGCTCGGCCTTGCGGATGGCCCGCTTGGCGGACGTGTGCAGGCGCGCCTCCATCGTCCCGGCATCGGGGTCTAGCGGGATGACGTGGCGGAGAAAGTTCGTGCCGTTGGTGAAGCCGAGGGCCGGGGCATCCACCTCGCCGCGGCCGCGCATCTCCATCATCGAGGCGCCGAGTTCATCGACCTGGGCCTGCGCCACTTGCAGAGCGGCGAGACCGTACGATTCGTCGGCGACAAGAGGCGTGCAAAGATCTGAGAATGGAAGACCAACCAGCCGTCGCGACGTTAGCCACGAATCGACGAGCATCAGGGGGACTGCGGCGCGGATCTCGCCTTCATCGTCGAACGCGGCGACGTACTTCGGCTTGAAGCCGTAGGTGTCGGCGAGGACGCGGCACCAGGCGGCGGTGTGGAAGACGGACGCGGCTGGCTGCCCTTCCGCGAACCGCTCCCAGCGCGGCTCCAGGCGGGGGTCGATTATCCGGATATCCAACGTCATACCTCCAACGGCCGCCGGAGAAAGTCCAGCAGCGTCATCGCGTCTACATCGCTCGTGATGGACAGCGCGGCGCGGGCTCCGCCCGGCCAGCGCCCAATCCGCACAAGCGGATAATCGGCAGCTTCAAGTGTTTCGGTCAGCGGGCGGTGGTCCGCGGCCGTGAACGGGCTCGCGGTGCGCACGTGGTACGACGGCTCGATGCCGTCGGCCACGGCCCAACCGTCGCTTTCGAGGAAGTCGCGCAGGCCGGCAGGTGCACCGTCATCGACGGCGAGCACCGGGGCCAGCTCCGAGCGCACGAGGAACGGCCACGAGGGCATCTGCCGCCAACCGTTGGCGTGTGGCTTGCCGGCGGGCTCGGTGTCGGCGCCGCGGATGAGGATCGTCGCTTCGGGACCGCCCGGCGGGGTTACGCGCCAGCGGCCCGGCCCGTCCGATTCGACTTGCAGGCGCCATTCGGAGCGCTTTCGCCACCACGCCGCGGTTTCGGCCATCGAGGCGATCCAGACGTCGTTGCGGCGGGCGGCCCGGAGGACGGCGCGGAGCGAGTTGGCGCAGGTGCGCACGCGTTCGTTGTGAAGGACGATCGTGACCTGTTCGCCGGTCTCGATCGCCTGGTCCAGCATGCGCAGCCAGAAGATGCCGGCGTAGCGCCCATCGAGGCCGAGACGATCGATCACGGCTTCGTCGTCCGGCAGCGAGGCCGGGACATCGACGATGTCGCCTTCGACAAACGTTGGGACGCTGATGCGCCGGCGGGCGGGTTCGGCGGAGTACAGACGCATCCCCTTCAGGTAGGAGGAGAGCGAGTCCGGTGGGATGTTCTCATCGATCACGTCCCAGTAGACGGACCGGTTGCTGGCGTAGGTGAAGCCGAGCTGCGCGGCCGCCTTCCAGGTACCATCGTTGTGGCGCAGGTAGGGGTGCCGGAAGCCGGTGGGGCGCATGCCGAGGCGCTTGAAGGCGTAGAGGGCGCGCTCGAGGTGCTCGTGTTGTTCCCGCTCGTCGAGCAGGGCGTGGTCCGTGTGCACGAAGCCGTGGACGCCGAAGTCGGCGCGCTGGCTGGCAAACATCTCGAAGAACTGGGGGTAGCGTTCGATCAGGACCGCTGTCACGAAGACCGACGGCGTGCAGTCGAACTCACCGCAGATGCTCAGCAACTCGTTCAGCGCGCCGCGCATCGGGGCCGTGGAGACGCCAAAGCGCTGGCTGATCTTGCCGAGGCGGCGGGCGCCGTTCTTCAGTCCGCGCGACTGCGACATGTAGGTCACGAGGTTCATGCTGCACGCTCCTGCGCGGGTTCGCGCCGCGTGCGCTCTGGTGGTAGCAGTTCGTCGTGGATGCCGACGTAGACGTCCCGCATGACGTCCCAGGTGTACTTCTGGAACGTCTTCTGGGCGAGCGCGGCCATCGTCGCGGCCCGGGCGGGGTCGCGGTAGATGGCGATCACGCCCTCGGCCAGCTGCTTGGCGTCGCCGGTCTCGTAATACAGCACTTCGTGGTCGGCGAAAGCGCGACGGATCGAGGGCACGTCGCCGACGACGACGGGCCGTCCCATCGCGATGTATTCGAAAAGCTTGTTCGGGAGCTGGTTGTACAGCATGGGGACGATGCCGACGGCGCAGCGGTCGATGTATCCGGCCACCTGCTCGTGCTTCACCCAACCGGTGAACTCGATGCAGTCGGCGACGCCGGTCTCGCGCGCCAGCTTCTCCAACTCGTCTTTGTATTCGCCATCGCCGACGACCCAGACCTTG
>JANLRX010000490.1:0-2345 GCA_031362025.1 Chloroflexota bacterium | reverse complement strand
ACCACACCGTCTTCCTCGCGCAGCTCGCCGACGAGGGCAAGCTTGAGCCGGCCGCCGTCGCTGCGATCGCCGGCACTGCCGTCGCCAAGAAGGTCACCTACCACGACCCCTGCTACGTCTCCCGCCACAACAACATCATCGACGAGCCCCGGTCTATCCTCGACTTCGCCAACATCAACCAGGTGGAGATGCCCCGTTGCAAGCGCGGCACCTTCTGCTGCGGCGCCGGCGGCTCCCATATGTGGGTCGAGGAGAACCGCGGCGAGCGCATCAACGTCGTCCGCTCCGAAGAGGCCGTGGCCACCGGCGCCGACGTCATCGCCGTCGCCTGCCCCTTCTGCATGCAGATGTTCGAGTCCGGCCTCGGCGCCGTCCCCGAAGCCGACACCCGCGGCGTCCAGGTCTTCGACCTCGCCGAGCTGCTGGAGATGTCGGTCGTCATGAGCCAGCCGATGCCCGCCGCCACGGCCGACGCCCCGACGCCAGACACAGCGCCGAGCAGCGGCACCCCGGCGGCGATCGAGGAGCAGGCCGCGGCCCCGGAACCGCCGGCTGTAAGCGACGAAGACGTGGCGTCAGGGGAGACGCCGACGGTTTAAGCCTCTGCACGTTTGCCCCGAACTTGTTCAAACCAATACAATTCGGGCGCAGGCCCTCGTTGGGGGCCTTGTTCTTTTCCAGACGCGGACACGCTCTGGCTTTTGCGATGACTGACGATATCCAGACCCCCGAGATGCCCAAGGCGTACGATCCCCATGCGGTGGAGGCGGCGCTGTACCAGATGTGGATGGACAAGGGGTACTTTAAGCCGCGGCCGGACCCCGCCAGGCAACCGTTCGTGATCACGATGCCGCCTCCGAACGTGACGGGTGAGTTGCACCTGGGGCACGCCCTGACGGTGACAGTGGAGGACACGCTGATCCGCTGGCACCGCATGCTGGGCGATCCGACGCTCTGGGTGCCGGGCGTGGACCACGCCGGCATCGCGACGCAGAACGTCGTCGAAAAGCAGCTCGCGAAAGAGGGCATCAGCCGGCAAGACCTGGGCCGCGACGAGTTCGAGGCCCGCGTCTGGAAGTGGGTGCACCAGATCCGCAGCCGGATCACGCTACAGCATATGCGGCTCGGCGCGTCCGCCGACTGGTCACGTGAGCTGTTCACGCTCGACGAAGGCCCGCAGCGCGCCGTCCGCGAGACGTTCGTGCGGATGTACAACGAAGGGCTGATTTACCGCGGCGAGCGCATCATCAACTGGTGCCCGCGTTGCCAGACCGCCCTCTCGGACCTCGAAGTGGACCACGTCGAGACTCAGGGCAAGCTCTGGTACGTCCGCTACCCGCTGCTGGACGACGCTGGCAACACGACGGAAGGGTACGTCGTCGTGGCGACAACGCGGCCCGAGACGATCGTCGGTGACGTCGCCGTGGCCGTGAACCCGGACGACGACCGCTGGAAGGCAATCATCGGCCGGACGGCGCTGCTGCCGATCATCGAGCGCCGGATCCCGATCATCGCGGACAGCGCGGTCGAGACCGAGTTTGGGACGGGCGCGGTAAAGGTCACGCCCGGCCACGACCCGACCGACTTCGAGATCGGGCAGCGCCACGGCCTCCCGATCATCGTGGCGATGGACGGCGAAGCGAAGATGAACGCGGAAGCCGGCCCCTACAACGGCGTCGACCGCTTCGAGACTCGCGAGCTGATCGTGAAGGACCTCGAGCGCATGGGACTGCTCGAGAAGGTCGTCGACCACACACTGTCCGTCGGGCACTGCTCGCGCTGTGACACGATCGTCGAGCCGCTGGTGAGCATGCAGTGGTGGGTGAAGACACCGCCGCTCGCCGGGCCTGCGATCGATGTCGTGAAGGACGGCCGCATCCAGATCATCCCCAAGCGCTTCGAACGCACGTACATGCACTGGATGGAGAACATCCGTGACTGGTGCATCTCCCGCCAGCTCTGGTGGGGCCACCGGATCCCCGTCTGGTACTGCGAGCACAACCACCAGTTCGCATCGGTGACCGATCCGACGGAGTGCCCGGAGTGCGGTACGAAGGATTTCGAGCAGGAGTCCGACGTTCTCGACACGTGGTTCTCCTCTGGGTTGTGGCCGTTCTCCACGCTGGGCTGGCCGGATGACACCGAAGACGCGAAGTACTACTACCCGACGACCGTGCTGGAGACGGGATACGACATCCTCTTCTTCTGGGTGGCGCGGATGATCATGATGGGCCTCTACGACACCGGCAAACCGCCGTTCAAGTACGTCTACCTGCACGGCCTGATCCGCGACGCGGCGGGCCAGAAGATGACGAAGAGCCGCGGCAACGTCGTCGATCCGCTGG
>JANLRX010000489.1:0-3573 GCA_031362025.1 Chloroflexota bacterium | reverse complement strand
GATTTTCTCTACATCCGGAATTTCCGTCCCGATCGCTGGCCGGCCGGCGACCCCGAAAAGTATGTAGCGGTGGGGCCCTTCGGCGATATCGACGACGGCCCCACGAAACAACTGCTGCTGTCCCGGCATGCCGCCGACGAGGTCATCGCGCCGTTCTTCGAATTGGCAACCGCGAAGCGTCCGGCGGAAGAGCTCTACGACCTTCGAGGCGATCCGTGGCAGGTGGTGAACGTGGCCGGCCGCCCGGAACATGCGCGGGTCCAGAAGGCACTGCGGGCGGCGCTGGACAAGTGGATGCGGCAGACCGGCGATCCCCGCGCGCGGAGCAACGCCGACCCCTGGGACCGTTACCCGTATTACGGCCAGCCCGGCCCATCCGAGCGATAGGACCGCAGAGCGACGGTCGTGGGCGCGACTGGATCCTGGTCATCGACGACCAATCCAGGCGCTACCCGTCGCCGGGCAGGCCGCGATCGTAAGGGCCCTAAGATCTGTCAGCGTCGCGCTTCGGCGTTCGCCCGGCTGAGGAGCGCCTTCATGTAGGCGAAGCCGTACGCCGTCTGCGTGAAGTTGCCCCCCACCATGGTCGGGCTGTGGTCCAGAATGACGATGCCGTCGAAGTTGACGTCGCGAAGCGCTTTCATGATCTTCCACATGTCGTAGTACCCGTCGTCCATGAACGTCTCGACGAAATGCGGAAGGGGAGCGCTGACGTTGCGGAAATGGATCTTCCAGATCTTTTTGGCGCCGAACTCGCGGATCATCTCCTCCGGATCCTTGCCGGTGAGCGTCCGGCCGCCTTCGAGCCACGTCCCGCAGCACAGGCAGATCCCCACGTTCGGACTGTTCGCAATCCGCAGCGCTCGTTTGTAGCCCTCGTAATTGCTGAATATGCAGCGCGGCACGCCGGCCAGCACCGGCACCGGCGGATCGTCCGGGTGAATGCCGATCCGCACGCCCGCCTCTTCCGCCACGGGGGCTACCTTCGTGATGAAGTAGGTGAAATTCTCCCAGATCTCTTCCTTGCTGAACTCCCGGCCGTGGGACAGAGGACCGGTGTAGACCTTGCCGTCCCAGTTGCCACGCGCGGCCGGGCTGTTCTGGTCGAACTCGCGAGCCGACGCGCCGCGCACCATGGTCCGGCCGCTCGTCCAGATGCCGTTGCCCATGTGTGCGTAGGTCGTGTAGCCGATCCCCGCTTTCCCGAGGTTGCGCAGGTACTCCTGATACTCCTCGATCTTCTGGTCGCGGCCCGGAAGGTTGAGGGTGACTTCGGGCATGTTGTGGACGCTCACGTTCCCGATGTTCCACACGGCGATGCCGGCGTCCGCGTAGCGCTTTTTGATCAGCAGAAAGCCCTCGGCGGTGCGCAGATCCGGCGGGGAACCGACGCTCACGTAGCCGGCGCCCAGCTGCTTGAGAAACAGGAGCTGGTCGTCGGAGGGATTCGCCGGCGACTGCACGCACAGCTTGATGCCAGGGGCGATTCTCTGGGCCGCCGCCGCCTCATGGCCGCCGAGCGCGGCGACCCCCAGCGTGCCCAGCGCCATCCTCGCGAAGTCGCGACGGTTGATTTCGGTGCGTCGATTCGGCATGAAGATGTCTCCCTGGTCCGAGGGGCGAAGCCCCTCGGATAAGACTATTGCTCCGGCACTGCGCACGCCGGGAACCTGGCCAGCGCGGTGTTGCCCGCGTAGCCCAGTTCCTCGAGCAGGCCGACGCGCGACGTGTAGTACCCATCCGCGGTGAGGTTCTTGACGAGGCGGAAGAACAGGACGGGCAGGGCAGGGTCGGCTTGGAGCGCGGCTGGCGTCGTGGTGCCAGGCCGTGCCGGCTGATCTCTGTCGGTGACCGCGACGTAATACACCGATTTCCCCTGTGCCTCGGTTCGGAACCGGCCGCGCTGCGCTTCGCGCCGCTGACGATCGCTCTCGTCGCTGAGCGGCTGCAGGATGGCGACGTGCTCGGCTTCACCGAGCTCCAGGAATTTCCGTGAAAACCGAGCCTCCGCCTGCTGCTCCAGCCACGCCAGCCCCGCGCGGATCAACGGTTGATGCTCCGCGTTCAGCGTGACCACGCGATCGATATACGACGGCACTCCGGCGGCCGACGCGCCCGGCGTCCCGGTGGCCGGGATGATCACGTCGCTGAGTCGCGAGAGTGTGGCGTACTCGACCGGGGTGAAGAACGCCGGCGCGTACGGTCCGGGCGCAGGGGCCTGGGCCAGCGTGGGGTGCACGTGCTGACCGAAGAGCTCATCCCCGGCAAAAGGAAAGGCGCAGGTGGCGCCGATGGCGCCGAGCATCTTCAGGGCCTGTCGCCGGGTCTCCGTCACAAATCCCCCCTTTTCATCCGGTCGGCAATGTGCTCCGCGGCACGCACGGCCAGCGCCATGATCGTATGCGTCGGGTTCTTCTCCGACGCCGACGGGAATACGCTGCCATCGACCACGTAGAGGTTCGGCACGTCGTGCGTGCGGCAGTCGGCGTTGACGACAGACGACCGCGGGTCGCGACCCATGCGGCAGCCGCCCAATTCGTGATTGGGCGCCGGGCCGTCCGGCACCGTCAGCACTTCTGCCCCCGCCTTCTCGAGGATCGCCAGGCTCCAGCGCACCATGTCGTTGAACAGCAATTCTTCGTTCTTGCCCCAGCGCACCTGGCGCCGAGCCAGCGGCAGGCCGAACTTGTCGGACTTGTTACGATCGAGATCGACGTACGACTGCGCGTTGGGCAGCATCTCGCCGTATGGCGTGAACTGGATGTATGCCGGGTAGGCGGCCTTGACCGACGCCTTGTAGCCGCGGCCGAAGCCGCCGACCGTCTTCGCCCACCCCGCGAATCGCCTGTTCTGGTAGTTGACCTGGGCACCAAAACTCCGGGCGTAATCCCTCTTCTTGTTGTGCATGAACGACGGGAGGTAGGCATGGTCCAGAAACCCCTCGTCGTTGGCCGGTTGCGTGCCCCGCAGACCTTCGAGCACGCACTCGATCCCGCCCGTGAAGTGGGGAATGAAATGACGGCCAAGCTGGCCACTCGAGTTCGCCAGCCCGTTCGGGTAGCGGCGAGAGGAGGACATCAGCAGCAGCGCGATGCTCTGGACGCAGGCGCACGCCACCACCACCGCGCGCCCCCGCACCTCTCCCTCACGTTGATGGACGCGGTGCACATAGCGGACGCCCGTCGCGCGGTTCTCGTCCGACACGAGCACGTCGCGGACGATGCAGTCGTGAAACACCGTGACGAACCCGGTCTTCTCGGCCGGGGCGATGTGGACGTCTGCAGAGTTGTACTTCGCGACCACGTCACATCCAGCCATGCAGTTGCCGCAGAAGTGACACGCGGGGCGCGTCGGGGTCGGCACGGTGAGCGTGGCTTTCCGCACGTGGATCAAGTTCGCGCCGAGCGATTGCGCCGCACGCTTCAGGATCTCGTCGCTGCACTTCAGCGGAACCGGCGGCAGGAACACGCCGTCGGGCAGATCCTCGAGGCCGTCGAGGTTGCCGCACAGGCCGACTTCCCGCTCGATCGTCTCGTAATAGGGCGCGATGTCCTTGTAGTGGAACGGGAAGTT
>JANLRX010000409.1:0-3841 GCA_031362025.1 Chloroflexota bacterium | reverse complement strand
CGTTCATCCTGCTGATGAGCAGTGTGAGCATGGTGCTGGCGCTAGCCGCGATCCAGAAGGGCAACGTCCGCGGCATGCAGGTCTGGCTGCTGACGACAGCCGCCCTCGGCACGCTGTTCGTCGCCGGCCAGGCGTACGAGTTCACGGAGTTCAACCACGAGGGCCTGTCGCTGAGCACGAACCTGTTCGGCACCACGTTCTTTGTGCTGACTGGGTTCCACGGCGCGCACGTTACCATCGGGATCCTCATCTTGATGTCGCTGTTCGTGTACTCGTTGCGAGGCGGCATCCAGGAGAAGGACAGCCTGAACATCGAGTTAGCCGGGCTCTACTGGCACTTTGTCGACATCGTCTGGATTGTGATCTTCACGCTGATATACCTGGTCCAACCTTGAGGGGCTTACGCAGATGACGCTTGCCGATTACCGGAAGAAGCGCGGCGAACCGCTAACCACGGACGAGCACGCCGAAGACCACGGCTCTCACCCCGGCGCGCTCGAGTACATCCAGATCGGCGCGATCCTCTCGATCATCACGGCGATCGAGGTTGGGATTTACTACATCGACATGAGCCACAACCTGCTTGTGGCGATTCTAATCGTCCTTTCGGTAACCAAGTTCACGATGGTCGTCGCCTGGTTTATGCACCTTAAGTTCGACAACCGGTTGTTCTCGACACTCTTCGTGACCGGCCTGTTCGGCGCGATGATCATCTTCGCGATCGCGATCGCGTTGCTACATGGGAGTTTCGTCTGAGCGGGTAGCCCTGCTAACGGCCACAACCCGCGCACGGTGGAGAGAAGATGATTGAGGCGGCGCCGCTCCTGCACATCGCAGGGAAAGAGTGGCTGGAATGGCACCTGCACCCTGACGTTCTTGTCCTGATCGCCGGCATGGTGATCGCCTACTGGTATGCCGTCGTCGTCTGGCGGCCCCACATCCCCGACGCCGGGCGTGTGCCTCGCCTGCAAGTGTTCTTCTACTTCACGGGCGTCTTCGTCATCTACCTGGCCGCCGGCTCGCCCATCCACGACATCAGCGAGCAATACCTCGTGAGCGCGCACATGACGCAGCACCTGCTGTTCACGCTGGTCGCGCCGCCCCTTCTCCTTGCAGGCATCCCCACGTGGCTCTACGAGGCTCTGCTGGGCGGCGCGCGGGTGAAGCAGGTCGCGCGGATCGTGTTCAACCCGCTCGTCGCCATCTTCACCTTCAACATGATGCTTGTGCTCACCCACCTCCCGCATGTCGTGGACTACGCGCTGCACGAGCACTGGTTCCACTTCGGCGTGCACGCGGTGCTGGTGATGACGGCGGTGCAGATGTGGTGGCCGGTGATCACCAAGGTGCCGGGCCTGCCGCAGCTCACGTACCCGTACCAGATGGCGTACATGTTCGTGCAGTCGCTGGTGCCGTCCGTGATCGGCGCCTTCATCACGTTCTCCACTACGCCCGTCTACGACTTCTATGAGACGGCGCCGCGCATCTGGGGCATCTCTCCGGTCGAGGACCAGCAGATGGGCGCGTTCGTCATGAAGGTGGTGGGCAGCCTCATCCTCTGGGGATTCATCGGCGTCGCGTTCTTCAAGTGGTTCGCCAAGGAAGAAGCGGAGTCTCGCGGCCCGGCCTGGTCAGAGGTCGAGGAGGAGCTGCAGCAGCTCGGCCTCAGCCCCGGCACCAAGTAGCGGTTCGGCAGTCCGGGCAAAGAGAAAGGGCTCGCGATTCGCGAGCCCTTCGTTTATCTCAGTTGAGGAGCGCTACTCGACTACGAGTGTGCCCTTCATCTCAACGGGGTGGAAATCGCACTGGAACTTGTACTCGCCTGGGTCAAGGTCCACCGTCATGGTCGATTCTTGGCCACCACGCACAGTTTCAGGATCGGTGCAGACGTCGTCGCCGCAGTCGCCGTAATCGCCGTCTGCATTGGCCACGTGCACGTTGTGGATCGCGGCGCCGATGTTCATCACGGGGACGATGTCACCGTTAGTGACCGTCACAGTGGGTTCGCGTTCGCCGTCGTACTCGAAGAAGTTGTCTCCCATGTCAAGGACGACGCCGCCGGAACCACCGCCTGGTTCGCCGCTCGGCTCTTCACCACCGGGCTCCTCACCGCCAGGCTCCTCGACATGCGCGCCTTCGCCTTCCGCGCTGTCTTCTTCCGCAATCGCCCAGATCGTGCCCCCGACGAGTACGAGCGCGAGGACGCCCATGAAGCCCGCGATCTGCCAGCCCTTCAGGCGCGGGTTCATCGCCACGTAAAACGCGAAGATTAGGATGCCGATCGTGATGCCGGCCGCGAGACCGGTGGCGTTGTCTCCCCTGATCTCAAGGTAGATGCGGGAGAGGCCGTAGATCGCGAGCAGCAGGAACGCGAGTCCGGCGAGCGGGATCGCGACCGGGAGGACCATCCTCGCCGTCGCGTGCTCGGACTGTTCGACAGCCTTGAACGACGACTCCGTCCGGAGCGCTTCCATGTCTAGCACCTGCAGGCTGCCCGGCACCAGGATGTTCTCGTGCTTGCGCACGATGCTCGCGGCGTTCGGCTCGCTCGTCTCGTAGCGGACGAGGCTGTTGTCGTCGCCCCACCGGGACTCGACCAGTACGAGGACGTTGCCCTCGTTGTTGATCGAGCGGGTGATGCGGAGGTCCCGGAAGCCGGGCTGGCTGCGGAGGTGCGCGCGATGCGCATCAAGCTCCGCAAGCAGGCCATCGCCCTGCGAGGCCGTCTCCAGCCGCATGGCCGGAATCTGGAAGAGGATCGTTTGTATGTATTCCATGCGCTCTCCTGGCTGAGCCGATGAGGGGTGCGCCCACGCAAGTGAGCCCGTTTGTAGGGAATATCACAAGGGGGTATGAGGGTCAAGCAAAATGGGCGTACAGTTGACGGCAAGCAGCCCGCCGGAATAATGTTAGTGTGCGAGGTACACTAAGTAAATGCAAACACTCCGTGTTGCCCTGGCGCAGATCAATACGACCATAGGCGACCTCGACGGCAACGTCGCGAAAATCCGCGACTACGCCGGGCGGGCGCGCGACGCTGGAGCGGATATCGTCGCCTTTCCCGAGCTGACGATCACCGGCTACCCGCCCGAGGATCTGCTCCTCCGACCGCGCTTTATCGAAGACAGCGTGCGCGCGCTCGACCAGGCCGTAGACACATGCCGGGGGCTGACGGCGGTCGTCGGCTACGTGGAGCTCGAGGCTGCCGACATCTACAACGCTGCGGCGATCATCCACGACGGCAAGATCATCGAGACCTACCGCAAGCAGCACCTCCCGAACTACGGCGTCTTCGATGAGATGCGCTACTTCCGCTCCGACGTCGAGTGCCCGGTGTTCACGGTCGCCGGCATCGGCGTCGGCGTGAACATCTGCGAGGACATCTGGTACGCAGGCGACCCGACGCGTTCCCAGGCCGTTGCCGGCGCGCAAGTGATCGTCAACATCAATGGCTCGCCCTTCCACGCCGGCAAGCGCGACTTCCGCGAGCAGATGATCGCGGGGCGGGCGCGGGACTACGGCGTCGCGGTCTGCTACGCGAACCAGGTCGGCGGCCAGGACGAGCTAGTCTTCGACGGTGGCTCGATGATCATCGGTCCCGACGGCGAGCTGGTCGCCCGCGCCAAGCAGTTCGAGGAAGACCTCCTGATCGCGGACATCGCCCTCGACGATGTGCTCCGCGCCCACCTGCACGACCCACGCCAGCGCCAGGAGCAGCTTGACGAAGAGGACGCCCGTGAGGTCCGCCACTTCCACGTCAGCGACGCACCAGCGTCGGCGGACCGCCCTGCGATCGAAGCTCGGATCGAGCCCGGGCTTTCGCACGAAGCCGAGGTCTACG
>JANLRX010000395.1:0-6781 GCA_031362025.1 Chloroflexota bacterium | reverse complement strand
TCGTCCAGTCACTGTGCGCACGGTGTCGGTGGCGATGTCCTGCGCGAATACCTCGACTGGCGTCCGTACAACTACTACACCCATCGCTTCACGCCGCTTCCGAACGGATTCGAGCTGGCGCCCCCCGCGGTCGAAACCATTGAGTTTTTCGCCCTCGAGGACGGCGGCACATCGGTCCACTGGCGTTGGCGACTCCAGGATCGTTCCCCAGAGGTCCGGCAACGGTTCGAGATGTCGGCCGGCGCCATGCGGGCCGACGCGCCGGCTGGAGCGGCGAGGCTCATGAAAGTGATAGCAGAAGACGCCGCCGCGCTCGCTCTCGATGACGCCGTCCAGCAGACGGGCTGAATAGGTCGTCGCCAAGGGGTTGAGGAGCCGCCACGGGCGTACGAAGTGAGTTCGCTGGGCTAGCAGTCAAATGGCTTGACAGTTTGGCAAGCCCAAAAGCGAAACTTCAATCAGGTGCTCAGCACGGCCTGAGTCAGATGCCCCAAACGGGACTGTTTTAAGGCAGAAATTGCCTGGGCGCGTCTGGGGCGGTAAGAAAAAGCGCCCCATCCGATTCCCAAGCAGAGGTTCGCCGGTTCGCCACCCCGGTCATAGCTACACAGGCGGATGGGGCTCATGGGCCAAACGACCATGGACAGTCCAATGGCACTGACCGCGGGGCCGCCCATGGTGGTATACGTGGACATAGCGACGCGCTAACGACGTGTGGCAGTCGCGAAAGGAGATGGATCATGAAAGGTTTCGTCCAGGACATCGAGGAACTGACAGAGGCTAACAAGGATTTCCGTCGCGTCCTCTATACCGGCAAGCACCTTCAGCTCGTGCTGATGGCTCTTCAACCCGGTGAGGACATCGGGGAGGAGGTGCATGCGGACCGGGACCAGTTCTTCCGCATCGAGGCAGGCAACGGGGAGATCCTGATCGACGGCAATCAGACCCCAATCAAGGGCGACGACGCCATGCTGGTGCCGGCCGGGGCGCGCCACAACGTGATTAATACGGGTGACAAGCCCTTGCTGCTCTACACCCTTTACGGGCCACCGGAGCACAAGGATGGGATCGTGCGCGCGACGAAGGCCGAGGCTGAGGCGTCCGAGGAGCACTTCGACGGAAAAACCACGGAGTAGTACTCGGGTTTCCCGCCACATGAGCTAGAGGAGCCGGCTACCCTACGCTCCTTGACGATCTGGCTCGTGTGTCATCTCCCGCTACGTATGTGAGATACTCACCGCCGCGGTAGCGACGTCCCCTAGCAGGAGATAGCACGATGAACCCACGCGTACTCGTCCTCGGCGCCGGCTTCGGTGGCCTCGAACTCACCACGATGCTCTCCGAAGCGCTCGGGGAGGATCTCGACCTCACGCTGATCGACAAGAGCGACTCCTTCATCTTCGGCTTCTCGAAGCTCGACGTGATGTTTGGCCGCGAAACATCCGACGCCGTGCGCGTCCCTTACCGGAACATCGTGAAGCCCGGCGTGGACTTCCGCCAGGAGACGATAACCGCGATCGACCCCGAAGCGCGGCGCGTGACAACGGACGGTGGGACGTACGACGCCGACATCCTGGTGATAGCGCTCGGCGCCGACTACGACCTGGACGCCACTCCAGGGCTCGCCGAGGGCGGCAACGAATTCTACTCCGTTGCTGGTGCTGAGCGCCTTCGCGAGGTGCTCCCAACCTTCACGAAGGGCCGGGCGATTGTCGGCGTGACCTCCACGCCGTTCAAGTGCCCGCCCGCACCGAGCGAAGCTGCGCTGTTGCTGCACGATTACCTCACCCAACGTGGTGTGCGTGATGCTTGCGAGATCAACCTCATCATCCCGTTGCCCGTCCCGATCCCGCCCTCACCAGACACCTCCCGCGCGCTGCTCGCCGCCTTCGCCGAGCGTGGTATCACCTTCATCCCCAGACGGCTGGTCCGCGCGCTCGATCCGGTGCGCCGGGTCGCCATCCTCGACGACGAAACGGAGATGCCCTACGACCTGTTCCTCGGCGTCCCGAAGCACCTTGTCCCGGACGTCGTCGCGGCCAGCGGCATGACCGAAGACGGCTGGATTCCCGTCAGCCGGAAAACCCTTGAGACACGATTCCCCGGCGTGTACGCGGTTGGGGACGTGACGAGCGTTGGGACTCCTAAGGCGGGCGTCTTCGCTGAAGGCGCCGCTCGCATCGTCGCCGCATCCCTGATCGCGGAACTGCAGAGTGGCGAACGGCCCGCACCCTACAACGGAGCGGGCTCATGCTTCGTTGAGTTCGGCGCAGGGCGTGTCGGGCGTGTGGACGTGGACTTCTTCTCCGGTCCCTCCCCGACTGGCAGCTTCTTCGAGCCCTCGATTGCGCTCGTCGAAGAGAAGACGCACTTCGGGGCAAGCCGCCGCGCCCGCTGGTTCGGCCTCTAGGCTCGGCAAATCGCCGTTCGCTTGGCGGGTCCAGCCGCTATGATGGTCGCCGGAGGAACATTGCCAGATGCAAGAACTGAAAGTCGGCGACCAAGCGCCTGAATTCACCCTGCCGGACGAAACCGGCACACCCGTCTCGCTGAGCGATTTCCGCGGCAAGCGTGTCGTGCTCTTCTTCTATCCCCGCGACAACACGCCCGGCTGCACCGCCCAGGCCTGCGGCTTCCGCGACGAGTTCGGGGTCGTGCAGGACAAGAACGCGGTGGTGCTCGGCGTCAGCGGCCAGGGCGAAAAAAGCCACATGTCGTTCAAGGCCAAGCACTCGCTGCCGTTCCCCCTCCTGTCCGACGAGGACCACGAAGTGTCCAAGCAGTACGGCGTCTGGGGCGAGAAGCGCTTCCTCGGCATGCTCATCACGAACCGCAGCCACTTCGTCATCGGCCCGGACGGCAAGCTCGAAGACGTCCAGGTTGGCGTCAGCCCTGGGGACAGCGTGCGGCTGGCCGTGGACAAGATCCGCGGCTAACCCTCTGCCCATTTCTTGACCCGTTTGACGCATAGTTGCGATTGCCTCGTGCCCTAATTGGGATTCAGAAATCGTATATTGGTGTTCGTGGGCTCCGAAGTAGCGTGTCCGAAATCCCTTGACCGATAACGTCACCGAAACGCCAGACTGGGTCGAAACCCAGGAGTGGGTGGACGCCCTGCGCGATGTCGCACGCAGTCGCGGCCCCGAACGCGCGTCGAGTCTCCTCGAAACGCTGCAGATCGCCGCGCAGCGCATGGGCATCTCGCTGCCAGTTACCTCTCGCACGCCGTACGTGAACACGATCCCCCTCGAGATGCAGCCGCGCTACCCCGGTACGATCGAGATCGAGGACCGCGTGAAGAGCATCATCCGCTGGAACGCGCTGGCGATGGTCAGCGAGGCCAACGACAAGAGCACCGGCATCGGCGGCCACATCTCCACCTACGCCTCTGCCGCGACGCTGTACGAGGTGGGGTTCAACCACTTCTTTCGTGGCCCCGACGACCCGAGCGGCGGCGACCTCGTCTATTTCCAGGGCCACGCCTCGCCGGGCATATACTCCCGCGCGTATCTCGAAGGCCGGCTCACCCCGAAGCAACTGCACAACTTCCGCCGGGAGTTCGCGGAAGGCGGCGGCCTGTCGTCGTACCCGCACCCGTGGCTTATGCCCGACTTCTGGCAGTTCCCCACCGTCTCGATGGGTCTCGGCCCGATCATGGCGATCTACCAGGCCCGTTTCCTCAAGTACATGCAGGACCGCGGCCTCACGAAGTCGAACGACCAGCGCGTCTGGTGCTTCATCGGCGACGGTGAGACCGACGAGCCTGAGTCGCTAGGCGCGATCTCCCTCGCCGCCCGCGAGCGCCTCGACAACCTGATCTTCGTGGTGAACTGCAACCTCCAGCGCCTCGACGGCCCGGTGCGCGGCAACGGCCAGATCATCCAGGAGCTGGAGGCCGTTTTCCGCGGCGTCGGCTGGAACGTCATCAAGGTGCTCTGGGGTGGTGACTGGGACCCCCTGCTTGCCCAGGACCACGACGGCCTCCTCGTCGAGCGAATGGGTGAGGTGGTGGACGGCGAGTACCAGAAGTACACAGTCGCCGGCGGAGAGTACATCCGCAAGAACTTCTGGGGTGTGGACCCGCGCCTCGAGAAGATGGTCGCGCACCTCAGCGACGACCAGCTCTGGAAGATGCGCCTCGGCGGCCACGACACGTTCAAGTGCTATGCCGCCTACCGCGATGCCGTCGATAACAAGGGCACGCCAACGGTCATCCTCGCTCGTACGATCAAAGGCTACGGACTCGGCGAAGCAGGCGAAGGCCGGAACATCACGCACCAGCAGAAGCACTTGAACACGCAGGAACTCCTGTCCTTCCGTGATCGGTTCAACATCCCGCTCTCAGACGAAGAAGTCGCCGGAGCGCCGCTCTACCGGCCGGCCCAAGACAGCGCCGAGACCCGCTACCTCAAGGAGCGACGTCGCGTGCTCGGCGGTTCGCTGCCTCAGCGGCGCGTGCGCAACAACATCGTCGACCCGCCATCCGCCGATGCGTTCGCGGAGTTCCTCCAGGGTTCGGGTGACCGCGCCGCCTCCACAACGATGGTGTTCGTCCGCGTCCTCGCAGCGCTGATGCGTGACAAGATGATCGGCAAGCAGATCGTCCCTATCGTCCCCGACGAGGCACGCACGTTTGGCATGGACACATTCTTCCGCTCGTTCGGCATCTACTCCTCGCGCGGCCAGACGTACGATCCGGTCGACTCGGAGAACCTGCTGTTCTACCGCGAGGCGAAGGATGGCCAGGTGCTCGAAGAAGGGATCACGGAAGCCGGCTCGATGTCATCGTTCATCGCGTCCGGCACCTCTGCCATGACGTCCGGCGTAACCACGATCCCGTTCTTCATCTTCTACTCGATGTTCGGAATGCAGCGCGTCGGCGACCTCGTCTGGGCCGCTGCCGATGCCCGGACACGAGGCTTCCTCATCGGCGGCACGGCCGGGCGCACCACCCTGAACGGCGAAGGGTTGCAGCACCAGGACGGTCACAGTCAGCTCCTCGCCTCCGTCGTCCCCACGATGCGCGCCTACGACCCCGCTTACGCCTACGAGATCGCAGTCATCCTTGAGGAGGGCACCCGCGAGATGTTCGTCGACGGCGTCGAGCGCATGTACTACCTGACCGTCGGCAACGAGAACTACGTGCACCCGCCGATGCCCACCGGCGACGGCGTCCGCGAGGGCATCATGCGCGGAATGTACCACTTCCGGATGATGGGTGAGGCCGGCCAGCCGCGGGTGAACCTCCTCGGCTCCGGCGCGATCCTGAACCAGGTCCTCGAAGCGCAGGTGCTGCTCGCCGAGAAGTTCGGTGTCGCCTCCGACGTCTGGTCCGTGACCTCGTGGACCGAGCTCCGGCGCCACGCGATCGACGCCGAACGCTGGAACGTCCTACACCCCGGCACTCCCGAACGTCAGCCGTACCTCGTCGAACAACTTGGCAGCGAGCCGAACATCGTAGTCGCAGCGAGTGATTACATGAAGGCGCTCCCCGACGGCCTCGCGAAGTGGGTAAACGCTCGCTTCGTGGCCCTCGGCACCGATGGCTTCGGCCGCTCCGAGACGCGCGAGGTGCTCCGCGATCACTTCGAGGTGGACGCACGGCACATCGCTTTCGCCGCGCTCTCCGCCCTCGCCCGCGACGAGCAGATCCCGGCGAGCGTCGCGACTGAGGCCGGCAAGGCACTGAAAATCGACACCGAACGCCCGAACCCGGTAACGTCATAGCGTATGACTGACTTCAAGCTTCCGGAACTCGGCGAAGACATCGAGGAGGCGGACGTCCTCAAGGTGCTCGTCGCAGAAGGCGACACCGTCACCGCCGACCAGCCGTTGATCGAAATCGAGACCGAGAAGGCCACCCTTGAAGTCCCCTCGGAGATAGCCGGCACAATCACCAAACTCCACGTCAAACAGGGCGACACGATCAAGGTCGGCCAGCTCATCGTGACGATCGAAGAGGGCGGCGCCGCCAAGCCGGCAAAGGCCGAACCCGAAGCGAAAGCCGCACCCGCCAAGGAGGCCGCCGCAGAAGTGACCCCGCCCGAAGCCGCGCCTGCGCCCGAGGCCACAGAGAAGGCCCCGGAACCGGTTGCGAAGACGGAAGAACCAGCCGCCGAAGACAAGCCGAAGCCACCCGCCAAGGCTGCGCCCGAGAAGGCCGCAGCCGCATCTGCCACACCTCCCGGCACTTCAGTGTTTGCGTCGCCATCCCAGCGCAAGCTCGCTCGGGAGATCGGCGTCGATCTCGGCGCTGTGCAGGGTAGCGGGCCTGGCGGCCGCATCACCGATGAAGACATCAAGCGCACCTCCAGGGAACGGCCGGCGCTCGCTGCTGCATCTTCAGCGGATGGCACGCGGTCGGTTGCAGGATTCCGGCCTCTGCCCGACTTCTCGCAGTGGGGGCCCGTCACGCGAGAGCACTTGAGCCGGCTGCGGCGCACCGTGGCGCGCAACATGTCGCAGTCGTGGACGGAGATCCCGCATGTCCACCTCCACCACCACGCCGATATTACAGCGATGGAGGAGCTCCGCCAGCAGTACAAGGAGCGCGCCAAGAGCGCGGGCGGCAACCTGACGATCTCCGTGATGATGCTGAAGATCGTCGCCTCCGCCCTGCGCGCCCACCCGCGCGTCAACGCCTCGTATGATCCCGAAGCGCAGGAGCTGATCCTCAAGGACTACGTGCACATCGGCGTCGCCGTCGACACGGACCGCGGGCTCGTCGTCCCGAAGATCGAGAACGTCGACGACAAGAACATCATCGAGCTGTCGGTCGAGA